>JACQNH010000063.1 GCA_016203175.1 Candidatus Woesearchaeota archaeon | reverse complement strand
GGCCTAAGGTATGGTTCAACAGAGCCCATAAAAGAAGACTATAAAGAATTTTTTACTAAGGTGAGGTCAAAATATTTCTTAAAGGAATCAAAAAGAAGAATAATTTTAGGAACATTCGCAAGAATGGCCGGCTATAGAAATGCATTTTATTTAAAAGCTATGAAAACAAGAACATTAATAATAAATGAGTACAAAAAAGCTTTTCAAAAATACGATATCTTAATTTCTCCAACAATGCCTATTTTAGCACCTAAATTTTCAGAATTAAATAAACTAACACCATTAGAAAACTACATGATGGATATTTTAACAGTAGGTCCAAATTTAGCAGGTCTACCACATATTTCTTTAAATTCTGGTTTTATTAAAAATCTACCAGTAGGTTTAATGGGCATTTCGGATCATTTAAATGAAAACACTTTATTAGAATTCACGAAAATAATTAATGAATAAAAAAGAAAAAATAAATTTAGTATAAAAAGATCAGATACAAGTTTTACTACTTCTGTATAATTTACCATAACTATCTAAACAAGCATAAGCACTTCCATTTCCTGCTAATTTTTGTACATACAAATCACTATCCACTATAACTTTTTTTACATCAGAAGTTAATACTAAAGCACTTGTACTATAAGGAGTTGTAGATATTGTTTTACCACTAATATACACACTATTAGCTGATAAAGATCCATCCACTATAACTTTTTTTACATCAGAAGTTAATACTAAAGCACTTGTACTTCCCGCCATAGTAGAAACGGTTTTAGCAACTTCACAAATGCTGTCTGCATCACAAGAATTTGCTCTTATAGTAACAGTAGCATCACCAGTAATATCTTTACTAAAAGCACCGCCAGTTAATATTCCGCTATTGCTCAACAACAAAATCCCAACAACGCCAATAACCAAAACAATTAAAACTGTATTCCAATTAGTTTTATTTTCGACCATTAATTTCACCTCATTATTTTTTTAAAACTACATTTCAAGGAAGATGATAACCCTAAAAGCTTGCGCTTTGGGGCCCAATTGTAAAACAATTTGTGGAAACGTAGTTTCTTATATTTATTAAAAATAAGAGAGTTATGGAGTATTAATAGATGTCTTACAACCGGGGGGGGGGTGACTTTACTAAAATTAGCAAATTAAGCTTCAATTTCTCTTTGCATTTCTTTTCTAATCTCAGATTTTGTTATCGCCAAATAAAAAAACAAAAAATAAGACAGATGATATTATTTTATTCAAATCCAATTTTAAAAATTCTTTCCAGCCCGTAAATAAATTAAACTTAAATACCTATCTAAATATATTTAAGACTACAAATCAAGTAATAACTATCTTCCTTTTTTCCTTTTTAATTTCTCCAATAATCTTGCTCTTTCTCTAACTTGTTCTTCAAATTTCAATATTTCTTTTTTCCAATATTCGTGAGTAGTATCTTTTCTGCCTTTTTCTGTTATTAATTTTAAACGATGTTTTTCTGCTTGTCTTAATAAGCCTTTTTCCTGTTTTATCAATCTTTTTTTTCTTTTAGCCATTTTTCTAAAACTAATACTTTCTTATTAATATAATTTAATAGTATTTCTGTTTCACTAATAGATAATTCTTGTTTATTTTTTTTATCAGTTTTTACTCTTAAATATCCATTATATGCTGTTAACGTTCCTGTAATTTCCATTATTAAATTTAAAAAATCCTTATTAGTATATTTTTTGTTTTTTCTTACACAATCAATTATATATAATGTTCTCAATCTTAAAATAAGAGAATAGGCCATTCCATCCCATGTATATTTTTCTTTCAATTCTTTTGAAATTTTAAGATCTTCCTCAATTACTTTCATGGCTGATTTTGTTGTATCTACATGCCATCTAAGATTTTTTTCAGTTAATGGACTATTAATGTATTTTTTTATTAATTCCTCATTGATTATTATTTTAGCTTCTTTTATCATTGCTAAAACAGGAAGAGCATTTTTATCCAATTGTTCTTCCAATTCCTTTTTTGAGATATAGATTAATTCATATTTCTCCCTTACAATTCTTTTGTTTAAATTGGATGTTATAACTAAAATATCAATATCGCTTTCAATATTTTGTTCCATTCTAGCATAACTTCCTACTAGATAAACCCCCATTACTTCTTTTAATACGCCTTCTTCCATTAGAATACTAACAACGTCTTTTTCAATATTTAACGGTTTTAAAACTATTTTAACCTGGGAATTCAGATATTTCTTAGGTAATAACACCCCAGCCGAGTTTCCTACCTTAATTGCTGTTTTAATTAACTCCATAATTGTTATAACATGTTATAACTATTTAAATGTTTCTATTATGTTTATGGAAAAGTACGACTAGGTTACTATAACAATAATATAAAAAAATAAGGTTTCTAACTATCTTCTTCTTTTCCTAGAACTCTTCTCTCTTAAATTCACAACCAAATAATAAATTAATGCACCAAGTATATGTGTAAATATTATAACTAAAACCCACACGACTTTTTCAGTGTCATTCTTAAAATCTCTAGTCACAGCATCAACCAACATCCAAACCCAAAAAATTGCAAATAATAATACCAGTATAATCCCAACTAACCCAAAACCCAACATACCATTATAAACAGGCCACATCCAACTACCCCCAAATCCCATTATGTTACCGCCACCAAAGTTCATCATATTTTCACCATAATAATTAAAGTTAACCATATTAAACTAATTAGTTTCATAGTTTAAATACTTTCTATAAACTCTAAAATAGTAAATTTATTTGTAAAACAAAAAGTTTATAAGTAAAATTTATTTTTTAACTTTATGAACAAAAAGCTTTATAGATCAAGTAAAAATAAAATAATTTTTGGTATATGCGGTGGAATAGGTGAATATTTAGATATTGATCCAACAATTATCAGGCTTTTATGGATAATTTTTACACTTCTATCTCTTGGCGTGGGTATTTTAGCATATATAATTGCAGCTTTCATCATACCTAAAAAATAATTTGTTTTAATCAAAATCTTTTTAAACAAGCCAAATACAACACAATAAGCCCAGCAAGTGTGCCATTTACGAATAAAAGTTTTACTTGTTATGAATAAATGGATTTAAACGCTGGGCACATTTTTTCTCAGTTAGATAAAGAAAGGATAAAACTAGTCTTTTTCTTAGCCTCTATTGAATGAACAACGCCTTTTTTTAGAGGGATCATAATGCCAGAACTCATTCTGATTCCTTCTCCCATCATATTAAAAATACCATCTCCCTCTAAAACAAAAACAAATCCTTGTCTTGTTGAAGTATGTTCACTTATCTCGGTGCCTTCTGCCATACAAAACAACGTAATATCATTTTTATCGCTTTTATTTAGTACTTTACTTAGAATACCACCTTTAGAATATTCTATTAATTCTTTAATATTTTTATAATACATCTTCATTTTATAATCAATCACTTTTATATATTTTGCTAAAATCACCAGAGATTTTATAAACTAAAATAATTCTATTTTAATTGATGAAAATAATGATAGGTACAGAGCATCATGTACAGTTAGAAAACTGTAAGAGCAAATTATTTTGTTCTTGTCCTACTTTAGGACCAGAAGAGCCAAATACAAGAACCTGCCCTACTTGTTTAGGTTTACCAGGTTCCAAACCTTCCTTAAATAAAAAAGCATTAACAGAAGCCATAAAGGTAGCTTTAGCCTTAAATTGTAAAATAAATAAAGAATTTTTTTTCTCGCGTAAAACCTATTTTTATAATGACTTGCCTAACAGTTTCCAAATAACCCAATATGAATTACCTTTAGCAGTAAATGGCAAACTTAACAATATAAGAATTAGAAGAATACATTTAGAAGAAGACCCAGGAAAATTAATCCACGAAGAAAATCATACATTAATTGATTATAACAGATCTGGCACACCATTAATTGAAATTGTTACTGAACCAGACTTTACTTCTCAAGAACAATTGCGTTTATTTCTACAAAAATTAACTATAATATTAGAGTACTTAGGCGTTTATTCGCGTAAATCAGAAGCCTCATTAAGAACTGACGTAAATGTAAATATAGAAAACCACCCAAAAGTTGAAATAAAAAATATCACAGGCATAATAGACCCCATAAAAGCAATAGAATGTGAGATACAGAGGCAATCCAAGATCATAAAGTCTGACGAGAAAAAAGTACAGCACACAAGAATCTGGAACCCAGAAGCAAAGATTACAACAGAAGTTAGAACAAAAGAAACAGAAGAAGACTACGGCTATATAACAGAGCCAAATTTAACAAAGATAGAAGTTTCAGAAAAGGAAATCAAAGAAATAAAAGGTTCCTTACCAGAACTAGCAGAAGAAAAAACAAAACGTTTTATCAAAATATATAGAATGAAAGAAAATGATGCTGAAGTTATTACTTCTGATTTAATTTTATCCAATTTATTTGAAAAAGTAGCAAATAAGATTGATCATAACTTAGCGACTAGATGGTTTGTTCGTGAAATACCAAAAGTCTTAAACTATAATAAAATAACAATAGAAAAATGGGGCATAACTGAAAAAAGATTAATAGAACTATTAGATTTATTACAAAAAAATAAAATTACTGAAACAACAGCACAAAAAATATTAGAAAAATTATCTCAAAAATTGTTTTCACCAAAAGAATATATAAAAAAAGAAAACCTAGAGATATTATCTGGAACTACAGATATAGAAAAATTGTGTGATGAAGCAATAAAAGAAAATCCAAAGGCAGTTCAAGATTATAAATCTGGGAATAATGTCTCTCTAAATTATATATTTGGTCAAGTCATGAGAAAATCTAAAGGCACCGCAGACCCTTATCAAGTAAAAAAAATATTAGAAAAAAAATTAAAGTGATGAACCCATTCTCATTCTGGCAATTGCATTTCCATAAACTCTTTGAGCATAAGAATCAATTGCTTTGTTGTGTTCTATCCTTACCTGGCTTCTTATCCTATCAATCTTACTCCCAAAACTTTTATGATCTGCTTCATGATCTCTAAAAAAGTCCAAGATAGTTCTTTATCGAGAGCACCATGAAGTTCAACTAGCTCTAGTTCTGTCATTAACCTATAACCAATTTTAAAATGCTGGCCATATAACGCGAAAGCTAGTTTAAACCCTACCTCCTCACTGATTAAATGATCCAAAATATTCTCTACTTGTTCAGTCTTAAAAACATTATAAATCGTATCCATTTTAATAAACATCCATAAATCTTAAAGACAACCCCTAAAGACCCAAAAGTCTCCTATGGTATTCCTGCATAGCTGTCAAAGTGTAATCATACTTCCCAGCTTGTTTTCTAAATTCCTCATAATTTCCATTAAAACACCTTTGAACATGACCATCTAACGCTGACCACGCTTGTCTAACTCTTTCATCATGAGAACCACTAGGCATATATTGACTTAAATCCGCTATAGCTCTCTCAATCATTTCTTTCATTTCCCCCTCCATTTGGATTAATCTAAAATCTTAAGTTCAATTGACCACTGAGAAACCTCAGGGATAATCTAAACAAAATCTCAATCAAGAAAAATTTAATTTTCACCATTTATAAACATTTACTTTAAGAAATTTAATCTTTTTGTTCTAATAATATCTCGGTATAATTGCCATCAAAATATTTTCTTACCACCCTTTTAACATCATTAACAGTAACTTTTCTAATCTCATTAAAATAATTCTCAGCTCTTTTACAATCTTCTACAAGTTCCCAAAAACCTATAAAATCAGATCTTTCTTTGTTATCTTCCTGCTTTATCTTCATATTTCCCTCAATATAGTCTTTAGCCTCTTTAAGCTCTTTTTCATTTAAACCCGGTAAATTAAATTGTTCAAGTAATATTTTTCTTGCTTCGTCTAGATTCTTTTTATCAGTGCTTAAAAAACTAAGAAAATAACCTATAGTGCTCATTGATTCATGAATCGCTCCAACATTATAAGCTAACCCTCTTTTATTTCTGATTTCGTCCAGCAATCTTGAACTGAAACCCCTGCTTAATAAACTTTGGATAACATCTAAAGCATAGCTATCCTTATTAGTCCTAGGAACTGTTTTATAACCAAGGATTAAATAAGAATGATCTATATTTTTCCTCAATTTATAACCCTCTGGTTTTTTGTCTTTTACCTCTTTAATAAATTCAAAAGTAATCTCTTTTCCAGGTTCAATATCACCGAAATACCTTTCAATTTTGTCTAATATATTCTTAACGTTTCCGCTTATAGCCAAAACCATATTGTTAGGAACATAATATTTTTTAAAATAACTCACTAAATCTCCTCTTTTCATTTTGCTTATCGACTCTTTAGTCCCAATAACAGAGTACTTGCTTGGGTGTTTTTTAAATAATTTGCTCATAAAATAGTCAAACTGGAATAATTTAGGGTCATCCTGGATCATACTTATCTCTTCCAAAATAACTTTTCTCTCTTTTTCAAATTCTTTTTCACTAAAAATAGAGTTCTTAATAATATCAGCTAGTATCTCTAAGCATTTATCTATATATCTCCCTAAAATGTGAATATAAAAAATAGTTCTTTCATTTGTTGTAGCTGCATTCATTTCTCCACCCACACTTTCAATTTGTTGTGCTATTTGTCTATTTGTTCTAGTCTTGGTACCTTCAAAAAGCATATGCTCCAAAAAATGGCTAATCCCCCTAATTTTATCATTTTCATTATTACTGCCCACTTTAACTAAAACCTCTACTGCTACAGAATCAGTATCTCTTTCATCATAGATCACAGTTAATCCGTTTTTTAATACCTTTTTTTGCATAAGAAAATTATATAAAGTTTCATTTATAAATCTTTATCTACATGATTAAAGAGATAAAAAAGGCTTGTCAAATATCAGATAACGTATTTTCCAATTTGATTAATAATTTTGATTTTAAAACAGAAAAAGATGTTGAAAAATTTCTTAAATCTCAATTTAAAAAATATAAAGTAAAACAAGCTTTTCCAATTATAGTTGCTTCTGGGAAAAGGTCTAATAAAATACATTGTAAATCAACAAAAAATAAACTAAAAGGTTTTACAGTTATTGATTTTGGAGTTGTATACCATAGATTTAGATCAGATATGACAAGAACTATTTATATTGGAAAACCAACAAAAAAAGAAATCCAAGGTTACAATAAACTACTTAAAATTCAAGAAAAACTGATATCTTTAATAAAATTAGGTAATTATTATTGTGATTTAGACATTAAAGCAAGGTTATTGTTGGGAAAAGATAAAATCTATTTTAATCACGCTCTTGGCCATGGAGTAGGCGAGAAAATACATCAACTGCCAAGAGTAAGTCCTGCCTCTTCAGATAAAATAAAATTAAATGATGTAATCACAATAGAACCAGGAATTTATAAAAAAGATTATGGAATAAGAATAGAAGATATGGTTTTAGTAAAAAACAAACCAGTTATATTAACAAAGGCTAATAAAAAATTAATTTGTATTTAGCCAAATAATTTAGTTAGCCAACTAAATATTTTATCCCAAAATCCTACTTCGGTACATTTACTATCTAAACAAGAATTACTACTGCATTCAAAGTCATTATCACAATATTCCTTACCTGATTTCTGATCTTCCCACCCAAGATTTATATTACAATATTTTCCTTTTTCCCTGTACCCTAATTGAGGACATTGTTTTTCATTTGTTATTCCTCCACAAGGATCTCTAAAGAACTTATTCTCAAAACATCTTCCATCATTACAGGTATATTTATTATAAGTACTACCACCGGGACAGATTCCAGGGCTACAATCAGAATCTTGTTTACATTCTTTTTGAAATTGTTCAGATTTTTTTATGATAGTACATTTATATTCCTTAATATTAACGGGGGGTTTAGGTGGAGGATTATTAATCTCCTCTGCATCCGTCATTTCATAGGAACTTATTTCATTTCCATTCTCGGTATAGTAGAAAACTATGGCAGTAAATCCACCACTACCAGAAACAACATATATTTTTTCAGTATCTTTAGTACAGAAGCTAATACTTGCTCCTAATGATTTTCTATATGATCGCTCTAGTTCTTCATATTTTGTTAAGACAGATGAAGGAATATTTTGCGTAGTTGGAGGACAATCAAAGATCATACATCCATTCTCATCATATTTTCCACTAGGCTTCCCATTAATACAAGCGCTACAAGCAATTGGGTTTTTTTCAAATCTTATTCCAAATTTAGCCATATATTGGACTGGATTTGTTTCTAAAGTCTGAATGTCTATAAGTTTTAATTTTCCTTTATTAAAAAATTCAACTTCATCTCCAATCCCTAATGTTTTAATTTCATATAGAACAACTCTAGGGGCGGAATCAATGATTTCAACTTCAACACGATACTCATTTTTACCGGACTTATTAGCATAATCGACAGCCATAATCAAAATATCTTTTAATCTTACTTTAATTCCTTCTTCCCTAAAAACCTTAGTTTCCCCTTTTCCTAATGAAAACTCCTGCCAAGTTGAATCGTAATCTCCACCAACATTCACACTAATTGAACTTTGAGCCTTTCCACCTTTTTCATCTGTAACTGTAAAAACCACTTTATAAGTCCCTGATTTAGAATAACTATGGATAAAAGTAGCCTCTTGGCTTATTTCTCTATTACTAGCTTCGCTCCGAGGATAAGTTACATTTTCACCCCAATCAACACTATACTTAAGATACTTCCCATCAGGATCATAAGCTTCTATGCTCCATTTTCCCATTTCATTAACTTTAAGACTTGTAGGACCACCAACACTGATAATAATCGGGGGCTTGTTCGTTGTAGGCCCACTTATGCATGCCCCATATAAGCATCCATTTGGACAATTATACTCGTCAAAAGAATAACCCACCCCAGATTTATTAAAAGGATCACAATACAATTCTATTAAAGCTGGCCCATTCGAACCTATAGCATCACTACATTGGTCTACTATCTCTTTAACATTATTTAAGACTATTTTACCTTTTACATAATAATTTAATCCACCGTCAGAATCAGTACAAAGTATTCCTCCTGTTTTTACAATATTAAATTTATCATCACTTTCATCCTTTGCTATTAAATTTGGTTGTGTGTAAGATCCCGGAACTGGATAATTAAGATCCCAAGGAGTGCCATCATACAACCTAATTGATATCTTATATTTTCCAGGTGGTAATGATGGGGGAATATAATCTGAAGGAATAAATTCTGGAATTTTTATTTTGTATTCACCATTAGACTTAACTGATTTTATTGTGGCTACACCCACAACAGTTTCACCTTCTAAAGCAATTTCTAAAACATCATTTTCAGGAACTTTTTCTATATTTAAATCCCATCTGATAACAACAGTATCTCCAATAGCAAAAGTTTCTCCACCATTAGGATAAATAAGCTTAAGATTATTTGTTGGTTCACTAGCTAATACATTAAAACTCATTAAAATAATCAAACTTAACATCAAAATTATAATTTTTTTCATTTTTTTCATCTCCAAAAATAAGAAACCACGTTCTTATCAGTTTCCTTCTCCCTAAACTAGAAAAGTTCTAACAAATAACAAATTAAGAACTATATAAATATGTTCATAACTTCAAATCATTCCGAAGTGAAAACAAGTTTTTTAAATCATCCAATTACAAAAGTTTAAAAAATTCTTCTCTTGATAACCCT
>JACQNH010000069.1 GCA_016203175.1 Candidatus Woesearchaeota archaeon | reverse complement strand
TCAGTAGATTTCCACCAAGTCTATAGCGTTCCCGAAGGGATGACCGAAGGTCAAGCGATGACTGGTGGTGGTCACGAGCTTTGACTATTTATATAAAATTAGAATATTATAATATTTGAGAAAAATAGTTAATAGGAGTAAAAGACTGCAGCCATAAGGCGAGGATGTTTTAATTTATATTATAAATGAACTCTACTTTATAAATTAAAAATATTTAAATCTCTTCTTTTTTAATTTCTTTTAATTTTTTTCCTTTTCTCTTTCCCTTCTTTAAACTACTAGCTAAATCAATATAATACTTTCCATCACCAACTTTATAGATAACGGGTTCGCCTTTAACTAGATCAACAACATCTAGTTCATATTTGCCTGGCTTTTCTACTCTTATTGTTTCTATATCCAAAACAACAGGTTCTACATCAGGTTGGCCAATAATTTCTTTTACATCTCTTTCAATCTTTGTTTTTTCTTCTTCTGATAAATTCTGAATAACTTCTTTGGCTTTTTCTTGGCTTTCAACATTTTGAGGGCGTATATAGAAGAAGAATTTTCCACCGCATTGACAACCTTCTAATAATGCCTTATTTCCATCAGGATACATTCCTCCACATTTGACGCATTGATGGGGCATTATTTCCTCTTTTTAGACTTTTTAGTTTTTGCTTCTGAGGTTAATAGTTCTATTTTGTTAGGATTTCTTTTTATTTCTTTTATAATAGTGGCCGGGCCAATTACTGTGACACCATCCCTGCTCCCCAATAAAAAGGTTCTTAGTTTGTTTAAGGGGTCTTTTGCTTCAGGATAAACTGTACAAATTTCTACACCTTTAAAATTTTCATCTATTATTTCCATTGTTTGTTGTATTAAATTAGTTTCTTCTGTTGGGTTTAATCTACCTTGCATAAGAATAATTTTATTTAATTTTACTTCTCTTAATAATTTTCTAATTTTTTCATCTGAATCCAAGTATGCAATTTGATTGTATGGAATAAACTGTATTGTTAACTGCATTTTTCACCTCTTTATTTTACCAGCTTAAATAATGAAGAGTAAAATTCCTCCATCCCTATGCCTTTTTCAGCTGATATTCCTATTACCTTATATTGTGGAAAAGCACTTTCGACCTTTTTAAGGTTTGCTTTTTTTAAATCCATTTTATTTGCGCATATTAATAGTGGAACATTTCTTGCTGCTAAATTTCCTATGATTGTTAAATTAACTTGTGAATAAGGATTTTGTACAGCATCTAGAACAACTAAAACGCAATCCATATTATCCATCCATTTTATTGATTCTATTACACCTTTAGTTGCTTCTTTTGCCCTTGACTTTGCTTCTTTCTCACCCATTTTATATTTTAAGAAATCTTCATAGTCTATTTTTGTTGCAATTCCAGGCGTGTCTACTAAATTGAATGACAATCTTTTATTTCCTTTTTTAATTTCTATCTTTTCCTTTAGTTTTACTTCTCTTGTTTCGTGCGGGATTGGACTTGCGGAACCCATTGTCGTGCCTGTCCAATCTTTACATATTCTATTTGCGAGTGTCGTTTTTCCGCCGTTCGGAGGTCCATAAATGCCTAATTTAACGTTCTTTCTACTGAAAAATATTGTTGAAAAAAAGTTGATTACTGCTTTTGTTAAACTTTCAAACATTTTTTATTACCTCTTTTGTTTATTGTTTAGTTTTTGCATTATTTTTAAATCTATCGTTGAGATAATATTGGTTTAAATATTTTTATAGTTTTGATTTATTGTTTTTTAATATAGATGTTAGAAAAATTTATTGACAAAATATTTATATAGGCTCTTTCTATTTTATTTAAAAAAGATGGTTAAAATGAACAAAAAAGGGGTTTCGCCATTAATTGCTACTGTTCTTTTAGTCACATTAGTAGTGATTTTAATCACATTATTGCTTGTTTGGCTCAGGGGGTTTGTTGAGGAAAGAATATCCAAGGAAAATGCTTTGGCTGAAGCTGAATTAAAATGCACTAATATAAATTTAGATATTAAACGTGTTCTGGCTTTTGAGGATAGAACAAAATTAATTTTTGAAGCAACTAATACAGGAAGTGAGGATATTGCTGGTTTAGTTCTTAGGTTTGAGGTTTCTGGTATAAGCCCTAAAATCAAAACAATAGAACAAAAAATTAGACCTTTTGAAACATTTTCTACAACTTTTGATGATGTAGAAACTGCTTATTTACTACCTACTACAAGGGTAACGATAATTCCAAATGTCAAACCTGCTGGTATTGGAGCCCCTTTAGTTCCTTGTTCTGGAGAGAAGGTTAGATCAGTGGTATTAATATGAGAAAAAAAGGGGTAAGTGCAATTTTAGGTACTGTTATGATTTTAACAATTATAATTATTATAGGTATTATTGTTTTTTTATATTCTAAAAAAAGTACTTTAGAATTATTACAATCTACTGAAAAATTTGAAACTAGTTTAGGTTCTCCTTTATGTAATGAGGTTATAATGAAAATTAATAAGTGTGAATGTCCTTTGGTTGAACCAGGGCAGGACATGTTTTGTGAGGTTACTGTTGTTAATGAAGGGGGTAAGAATATTAAAGAAATAACTTATGCGCTTTTTTTAAATCAGGATGTGATTGGATCTGGTAAACAAGATGTTAATCTATTAGCTTTAAGTGGTATTAAATTGTCAAATATTAAGGTTAACAATGTACCTAGTAAGATTGAATTGAAGCCTACAAAGGTAATATTTAATAATAGAGAAATTAATTGTGGTAGTAAGATTTCATTAGGTGGTTGTTTCAGATGAATAAAAAAGGAGATGTTTGGGTATCAACAGTAATTTATATTGCAATAAGCATTACTGTTTTAACAATAATTTTATTAGCTGCTTTACCTTTGATTGATAAACTTAAGGATAGAAATATAACAGTCCAAACTAAAAATGTTTTTTTGCAGATTGATAAAAATATTCGGGAGGTTGTTTCTTCTGGACCTGGTGCTAAAAGAGTATTGTCTCCCGTAGTTATTGATGCCGGTGTTTTAGATTTCGATAGACAAAACTCAGTAATTAACTGGACCTTAAACACTAAAGATATGTTTGCTGAACCTGGTATATTAAAACAGGAGGGGAGTATATTTACAATTGTTTATCAAAGAACAGTTGGGGGAGCAAATGTTGAAGGGGAGTATATTGTTTCTCATTATTTAGATTATAGGGAAAACCCTACTATTCAGATGGAATTTGCACAGAATTCTTTAAGACCTCCTTTTACTGGAAGGTTTACAATGTCTATTAAAAATATAGGGTCTATTCAGAGTGGGGCTGTAATAATCCCACAAGTTGAGTTTGATGTTCAGTAATATTTAAATATAACTTTTTTAAAGATTAATTTTATGATTAATGAATGGATTTATACATTATCAAGTGTAATTTTAGTTAGTTTAATATCTTTTGTAGGTTTATTAACAATTTCAATGAGGGTTGAAAAGTTAAAGAAAATTTTGATTTATATGGTAAGTTTTTCTGCTGGAGCTCTTTTGGGTGATGCTTTTATACATTTATTGCCTGAGGCTATCGAGACTGCAGGTTATGATCTAAGAATATCTGTTTATTTGTTATTAGGGATTTTATTTTCGTTTATTGTAGAAAAAATTATTCATTGGAGACATTGTCATATTCATCCTAAATCAAAAGAGCATGTACACCCATTTGCAATTTTGAATCTTTTAGGTGATGGGGTTCATAATTTTATTGATGGATTAATAATTGGTGCGAGTTATTTAGCAAGTTTACCTGTTGGTATTGCAACAACTATTGCTGTTATTTTACATGAGATACCACAGGAAATAGGCGATTTTGGAGTTTTATTACATGGAGGATTTTCTAAAGAAAAGGCTTTATTCTTTAATTTTTTAACTGCTACAACTGCAATTTTAGGGGCTATTGCTTCTTTATTCTTAAGTTTTTATATAGAAAATTTAACTAATTTTTTGATTCCTTTTGCAGCTGGGGGTTTTATTTATATTGCTAGTTCTGATTTTATCCCTGAATTGCACAAGGAAATTAAAGTTAAAAATTCTTTATTACAATTTATTGCTATTGTTTTGGGCATTTTAGTCATGATTGGTTTGTTGTATTTAGACTAATTGATAAACTATTGTTTCTTTAAAATTTTATAGATTAAATATCCTATTATAGAAAGTAACAAAATACCTAAGATATTGCCTAAAATAGAATTAATTTTGAAACTTAAAAGCAATTCTTGAGCATATGTAACTAGAGCCATTGTACCAAATGGATCAGCTAAATTAAATAAGATACTTCCACCATAAATTAAAAACATTATGCCTAAGAAAATTAAAATCAGTCCACTTATTATCTTTACTAATAAAAACTGTTTTCCAAAGATTTTAATTTCTTTTTGAAATATTTTTTTGTTTAAAATTTTAAATTTATCAAAGAATATAGCTCCTAAGAAAACTATACTTGCTTGCCCTGTGACATAAGCTATTGATAATAATCCTGCGTATAAATAACTACCTAATCCAGCTGAGATAAATGCTATTGCGCTGGTTAATGGGAAAACACATGGCGTAAAACCTAAAGAAAATGCTGCGCCGAATAAAATTAGAATCCAGTTATTACCAAATGTCTTATTTTTTATATTAAATCCTAAACCTTTATTAAAAAATGTAATTAAGCCTAAGATAATTAGTATTAGTCCAGAAAGCAGAATAAATTTATCTTTGTTTTCTATTAAAATATTTCCAACTAAAACTGCACCAAAATTTAAAGCTATAATTGGAATTAATAAACCTAAATAAAATAAAGATGCAGCATGAACTATTCTTTTTTTATCTCCTAAAGTAAATGCGAAGAATGCTGGTATTAATGGCCATGCACAGGGGCTTAAGATACTAATTAAACCACCAATTAAAGCTATTAAGATTGAAATTGAGGCGACTTGATTTAAGCTGTAATCCCTTATTTGACTTATACTTTTTGGCTCATGTGAAGAAGCAAAAACAATAGTTGAAAATATTATTATAAATAACCAAAGTAAAAAAATTCTTTTCATTTTTCTAAGTAATCTCTTATCTTTTTCTTTGCGCTTAATATGTATTTATTTGTATTTTGTGTATTTATTGCTAATTTATCTGCTTCATCTTCATGCTTGTCTAATTCGTTAATTAAACTGCTAAACCCTGCCAATGGTGATGAAATTTTTAATAATAAAGATGAGAATTTCAATAAAGGCGATCTTTGTTTTATATGGCTTAATTCGTGCAAAATAACTGCTTTTAATTCATTATAATTTAATAATTCAATCAAGCCTACGGAAATGAATATAGCATTGAAAAAATAGGAAAAAGAAAATGCTTTTGGTTTTGCTGTGTCTAAAATAAATAATTTTGGTTGCTTTATAGATAAAGTTTTTGAATATTTTTTGACTATAGCTAATAAATTATTATTTGCATTAAAAGATTTTTTTCTATAATACTTTAAAATTAAGAAAGGGACTGTTAGTAAAACCAATAATAATGAGGTTATTGCGCTTATTACTAATATTCCTAAGATTACTGCTGGTTTATTACATTTTGCATATATACTTTCACAACCATTAAAGAATATGAAAAAAACTATTGGGGAGATTA
>JACQNH010000064.1 GCA_016203175.1 Candidatus Woesearchaeota archaeon | reverse complement strand
TTTATGAGCCACTTAATCCTACTTTTGTTTAATTTTACCATAGGACTAATGGAGAACTCACTTATAAAACTAGTGCGAAATAATTTCCGGACACCACAGATGCGAGACATCTGGAAAAAGCTTTTAAAGAACAAATTGATTATAAAAAGATAGAGGGATATAAGAAAATAATAGAAAATGAAAAAGCTTAAACCTGGAAGGACAAATCAAGAGGATAGAAATAATTTTATCGATTATTGGGCCGAGATTGTTCGGGCTAGTTCAGATGAGTATTGGAGCAGACAACAAAACGTCTTGATAGATAGCCAGATACAGAGTGCTAGAAGAGCTAAGTTTTTGACTGTTAAAGAATATTTAGAGTTAAAAGGTGAAAAGTGCAGTAGGTAGTTTTAAAAATCTTGATTAAATTTAAAATATATGTTAATAGGTGTGTTAGGTCGCCCGAATGTTGGAAAGAGCACATTTTTTAAAGCTGCTACTCTTGCTGATGTTGAGATAGCTAACAGACCATTTGTAACAATTAAGCCTAATAAGGGGGTATCTTTTGTAAAAATAGACTGTGTTGAAACATTTTTTAAAACAAAATGTAATCCTAGAGAAGGTTATTGTATTAATGGAAAGAGATTTGTGCCAATGGAGTTATTGGATGTTGCAGGATTAATTGAAGGGGCTTATGAGGGAAAAGGTTTAGGGAATCAGTTTTTAAATGATCTAAGTCAAGGAGATGCTTTGATACATATAATTGATATAGCTGGAATGACAAATGAAAAGGGAGAAATTGTTGAGCCTTTAAGCCATGATCCTTTGAAAGATGTAGCAATGATTGAGAAAGAGGTTGATTTATGGTTTTTTTCAATTTTGGAGAAGGCTTGGGATAGGTTTGTTAAAAGGGTTGTTAATGAAAAGAAAGATATTAGAAAAGAGGTTGCATCACAATTTTCTGGTTTAAAGATTAATGAAAATATGGTGGAACAAGCTGTAAAAGTATTTCATTCTGGTGATCCTTTAAAATGGACTAGAGAAGAATTGAAAGAATTTTGTTCTGTTTTAAGAAGATTATCTAAGCCTATGGTGATTGTTGCTAACAAGATTGATATAGAAGGCGCTGAATTGAATTATCATAGACTAATTGAGAAGTATAAAGAATATAAAGTAATTCCATGTTCAGCAGATTCTGAATTAGCTTTGAGGGAAGCAGCTAAATCAGGTTTAATTTACTATATTCCTGGGGATAATGATTTTAAGATTTTAGATGAAAAGAAGTTGAATGAAGCACAGAAAAATGCTTTGGAGAGGATAAGGAATAATGTTTTAAAGAAATTTGGAAGTACAGGGGTGCAACAGGCTTTAGATATTGCTGTTTTTGAATTATTAAAATATATTGCACTATTTCCCGGTGGTGTAAATAATTTAAAAGATAGTCAAGGTAGAACATTGCCAGATTGTTTTTTGTTGCCTTCTAATTCAACAGCTTTAGATTTTGCTTTTAGAATTCATACAGATATTGGTAATAAATTTGCTAAAGCAATTGATGTGAAGAAAAAAATGCCACTAGCAAAAGATTATAAATTAAAACATTTAGATGTTATTGAGATTAAAACAAGTTAGAGAAATACTTTTATTTTATTTTTTATTATTTCTGTATGGCATATTCTATAAAAGTGATAGAAACCTTCTTCTGATTCTTCTTCCTCTAAATCTTTCTCTAAACTTTCTGATATTAACTGGGATATTTCTTTTTCTGGTTTAGATGAGAATAAAGAACATTCTTCTTCTAATAAAGAAATACTATCTTGTATTTCATCTTCGTATTTGTCTAAAGATAAAAATATTTTTCTCATATCTGGGTTTTTATGAAGGTAAATTATGTGCGGGTCTTTCCATTCGCTTAAAATTTTAACTAATATTGCGAGACTCATATTTTTAGAGATGCATAACTCTTCAAAATTAAAGGTGTATTCCATTAAAGACATTATACTGCCTGAGAGAAAATTTCCTTTTTCTTTTTTATTTATTATATAATTATAGTCTACATCTACTGTAGCATTTACTTTAATTTTATAGATTGTACCGGTATTATCTACTGCAAATAGGTTTTCAACTTTTATAGGTATATCATGGTAATATAATGATACTAATTGAGCAAAAATTTTTATTTGATCTTTTTCTTAAGAATTTTCAAATGGTTTCATTAGATTCTTACTTTTGAAATTTATTTAAATTGATTTCTCTGTAATAATAGTAGTAACTTCTAAATTGATCCTTTAAAATCTATTGAATTATTTTCTTTATTTAAGTGTATATTTAAATCAATAACTCTATAGAATAGATAATCTATGTTAGGATCTTTTTGATCATTTTCGTCGGAAGGAAACTCCCGCAGACTTTAGTCTGTAGAGGAATTCCGACCTCCTGTTTCTTTTTTCAGTAACATTTTTCACCTTTGAAATATTAGTAAGCGTGCGCAACGTATTTGGCGCACGCAAACTTTAGT
>JACQNH010000072.1 GCA_016203175.1 Candidatus Woesearchaeota archaeon | reverse complement strand
ACGATTCACGAAGGAATTGTGATTAATTTTACAGAGTCGGCTAATAGTTCTATAACAAATAATAATATGACTTCTATAGTCGATGCTGGCGGGTTAGTAATTTTAATAGGGAGGGGGGTTAATTTTACTATAAGTAACAATGTTGTTTATACTGCGAGGGGGATTGTAATGGAATCAGGGAATAATAATACAATTATAACTAATAATAATTTTACATTAAATGTTTCAAATAATGTATTAGCCGCTACATCTGGTGGTCTTACCTCGTATGTTGTTTTTTCCAATAATAATATAACCTACGTGAATCCAACTGTAGTGGGTGGTGCAACTGCAATTACTACTACAATACTTAAAGATTCTAATATAACTAATAATACTATAAAGTTTATTGCTCTTGGAGGGGATGGAATGAACATTGCTGGGCCATCAATTGGTGCTGCATCAAGAAATTTAATCTTAAACAATTTAATTACAGGTAATGGAACAAATGGTATTCGTATTAGCTCTAGGGCAATAAATAATACTTTTGAAAATAACACAATTAATATAACTGGTCCACAAAGTAATACTTCATTCTTAATTTTTGGTTCAGGGGGGGATAATCCTGAAAATAATACTTTTATAAATAATACTCTGTCTAATATTTCAAGGGATAATCTTTTTTTACTAAATAGTAATGGGACTAGATTAATTGATCAGTCTATTAGAAATTATTCTTTTGAAGCTAGTGGTGTAACTTTGATAATTAGAAATACAACTTTTGGAGAAATATTTTATTTAGGTGCTGTTAATGGTTCTGGAAATAGCACAACAAGCTCAAGTTTAATTGGTTTTGCAAATAGCGATATACAAATTAATAACAATTCTGTTTTTGTAAATGATTCAAGAAATCCAGGATTAAATAGATCTGCTAATGTTTCATTATTTGGAACTGTTGGGCAGAATTCTACAAACCCAGTGATATTTAGAAATACTGTAGCTTGTAACGCAACTGTTGGTGCTACTTGCTTTAATTTCACATCCTTAAGGGCTGCAACTGTCATATTTAATGTAACCGGGTTTAGTAATTATAGTATTGGAAATGCAACTGTGGCTGCTGGAACAAATAATACTGTTATCAGCAGCAATATAAACAATAGTAATGTGACAAATAGCGTTATACAAAACTCAACAATTACAAATTCAACAGTTGTTGATACCTTTACAAATCAATCTACTGTAATAATTAATAGTACAGTTTTAAGATCAAACTTGACAAATTCAACAGCTTTAGATAGTTTAATTGACAATTCGACATTAGCAAATACAACTGTGGATGATAGTATGTTAAATAGAACAACTGCTTTCAATTCAACAATTATTAATGCTACAATTACAAATTCCACATTAACAAATACTATTACGCAAAATTCAACTATTACAAATTCAACATTAACAGATAGTTTTACAAATTTCTCAACTCAAATATCTGATAGTACAATTATTAATGGAACCATATTAAATTCAACTATAACAAATAGTACTATACAAAACTTTACAATTGTAAACTCAACTATTGATAGAAGTATCTTAAATCAATCTTCAATTGTGTTAAATAGTACTTTAATTAACGCAACCCTGTTTAATGATACAATTAGGCATAGCACTATACAGAATTCTACAATAATTAATTCAACAATTTTAAATAGTAATATTAACATGACCTTTACAATTAATTCAACAATAATAAACAGTACTAAATTTAATTCGACAAATCTTCATTGTACTGCTTTAGCTAGTAATGAAACTCATACAATATGTCAAAGCAGTAACTTAACGAATTCAAATCTAACAAAATCGACAGTTAATAATTCCCAAATATTAAATTCAACGATTATAAATGGAACAATAACAAATTCCAATTTAACTATTTCAAATATAATTAATTCGACAATAATTAATTCGACAATTACAAATTCGAATATTACAAATTCGAATATTACAAATTCGACAATAATTAATTCGACAATAATAGGGGATACATTAATAGGAGAGACTATAATTAATTTGATACACTTAGATACTTGCGGGACTATAGGGACTAATGGAAGAACTTATAGATTAATTAAAGATTTAAGTTCTTTAGGAAATTGCTTTAATATAACTGCTTCTGAATCTGTATTGAATTGTAATGGTTTTGTAATATCTTTTGGTTCAGCAACAAATGCAATTGGAATAAATGTAACTGGTTTAAATAATATATCAATAAGAAAGTGTAGTATAATTGGGGCCAGAGCAACTGGAAGTGATAATAGCGGAATATTCTTTAATAATGTTACAAATTCAACGATTGAAAACAGTACAATTTTAACTAATGGGACAGTAAATAATAATGGTATCTTATTGTTATCTAGCTCATCAAATATTATAAATAATAATACAATTTCAACCAATGGGACTAGTGTAAGTGTTGGAATTTTGATACAAGGTAATTCATTAAGTAATATTTTCTTTGACAATAACATCACAACTAGAGGTACAGGAAGCGATGCCTTTAGATTAGATTCTATAGGTGTAAATTTCCCTGAAAGAAATAATATTACAAATAATACCTTGAATAATATCACTGGAAAGGATTTCAATATAAACACAACTACAACAATTAACTTTACAGCATTAATAGACCAGCCAATAAAAGAATATAATTTTACTGGTTTAGGGGGAATATTAATAATTAAAAACTCTTCTTTTGGAGAGATTAGGTTTTTAGTAGCTGTGAATGGATCTGGAAATAACTTAAACTTTAATTCAACTGCGGATATCAGGATAGAAAATAACTTTATATTTGTTAATGATACTAGAAATCCTGGATTGAATAAGTCGGCTAATATCACATTATTTGGAACTCCTGGTGCAGGGTTTACAACACCTGTTATTTTAAGAAATGGCATTCAATGCACTTCAACTACAACACCTTCATGCTCTAGTTTAACTTCTTTAAGTGCAGCAACTGTTGTATTTAATGTAAGTGGATTTAGTGATTATAGTATTGGTGAGGGGGCTGAAGCTCCTTCTGGTGCTCCGGCTCCTGCTGCAGCTCCTGCACCACCTGCAGCTCCAGCTGTTCCTGCACCAGCGCCACCTGCACCTCCTGCACCCCCAGCTGTAATTGAGGCAATTGCAGCAGAAAAAGGTCCTGTTGTATCTGCGTCTGAAACATTAGCCTTAGAGTCTTTTATTAATCTGTCAATCTTTGCTAGAAAGGAGGCAATACCTGTTTATGTTTCTTATAAAGAAGGAGATATTGTTATAACTATAGTAAACAGATCGATATTAAGCTTTACAACTATTGATGTAAATCCTAGTTATGCTTTAGATATTTTACCTGAGGCTGTGATACAAACATTCATGGATGTTAAAGAAATTAATTCAGCTTTATTAGAAAGGGTTCCTAGCAGTTTAAAAGAAACTGTTTTAAATATATTAACTCAAAAAGAATATCCAAAAGAAAAATTAGAGGATTTAAAAGCTTTTATTAAAGAGGAGGATTTAAGATTAGAAAAAGAGATTAAAGATGCTGAAGAAAAATTAAAAATATTAAAGGAAAATTATGAGGAAATTTCTATTAAGGCATCAAAAGTATTTGAAACTTCTATTGAGTCTAAAGAAGAATTTGATTTAAGCAAAGAATCAGAAGATTTAAACAAAGCTAATGGGTATTTTAATTTGTTAAAGAAATTATCTATAGAAGAAAATAATTTAGCTATAAAGGCTGCAAGAGGGGTAGAAAACTTAGATACATTAAAAGTGGTAAATGACTTAATAGTTAATATCGGATCTGCATTGGGTTTTGATTTAAAAGTTCCTGTTAAACCTGTTGAAGAGGAAAAGATAATTGTTGAAAAGTTTGAACGTGAAGAGAAAGAAATTAAACCAGGGGAAGAGTTAATTATCTCAAGAGAGATTAAAACTGATTTATTAAACAAAATTGAAGGTTTATCAAGAGAATTCATTGACTCTAAACTAAAAGTTGGATTAACAGCAAATGTTCTTGTTTTGTTTGGAAAGAATTACAAGATGGACTTAATTAAATTAGAAGATGATAAGGCGATATTAAAATTAAAAGGTTCTGAATTGAGATTAAATTTAGGTGAGCCTGTTTTAGTTGATTTGAATAATGACGGCAGATATGAAGCTTTAATATTGTACAAACAAAAGATTTCAAAGGATATAGCAAATATTATTATTAGGGAAATACCTATAGACCTTCAAAAAGAGATTTTAAAGGGTACTGAAGAGGCTAAAGAAGAAATAGAAAGACAAGAAAAATTAGAAACTGAAATTAAAAATGTTTTGGACACTACAGTAGCTGTTAATTTTGCTTTTGAATTTTTTATTAAAGGTGAAAATCAACAATTAACAATTAAAACAGTGACAGAAGAGTATGCAACTATATTGTTTAATGATATTTTATATAGTATTGCATTTAACAAACCTGTAAAATTAGATTTGGATAGGGATAATGTTTTAGATTCCATAGTAACTTATGAAAAATTCTTTAATGAAAATATTATAAAATTAAGGATTGATGAGATTGTTGAATTAAAGCAGGAAATAAATGAAGAATTATTAAAAACTCAAGAAGAAGCATTTATATCCACGAAGCCTTTATACGATTCTTTTGCAGCATTAACAAGTCATGCTGGGGTATTTTCTTTATATGATAAAAATTATGCTTTTAATTTAAAAGAGGTTAATAAAGATAAAATAAAATTAAATATAGAAAATCAAGATTATCCTATCAATATTGGGCAACCTATGAGAATTGATATTAATGGTGATGATGTATTTGATATTTCTGTTACTTATGAGAAATTTATTAATGATGAAACTATTAAGATTAAGATAGAACAGATAACTGGATTTGGTTCAGTAACAAGTTTAGCAGTTCAAGAGATTAGTTCTAAGGTAGGGTATGTCATATTCGCAGTTATTATTGTTGCGGTACTGATGTTTATTTTTTCATTAATTTTATGGTTTGTAAGAAGCAGCAGAAGATTTTAGACTTTTAATTTAAATATACTTTCAAAACTTTCTCCAATAATATCTCCATTTAAAGCATTTATTTTTAGGTTCATAATGTTCATATTTTTTGTTAACAAAGTAATATTCCAGACTGGTTTTTCTTTAAAATTCTGGAGTAAAACAATTCTTTTATCAGTTTCATCTTTATGGATTTTTAATTTTTCTCTTGCAATTTCAATAGCTTTTTCTATCTTTATTTTTATTTTTTTAAGATCTAACTTTACAATAACCATTTGAGGATTAAGGATTTCATCTTTTATTTCAAGTTTATTATTTCTGAAAATGGTAACTTTTCCTTCTGAATAGAAATCAAACTGCCATTCTCCATTTGTTAAAAAACAAGCGATTAAGATTGCATTAGGGTCTTTTTTAATGAAATCATTATATCTGTCTGATACTAATAATTCCTCATAGCTTTTTATTGGGTCTTGCATATAAACTGCTTTTAGACAGTACTATTTAAATTATTATTAAAACGAAATATTTATATATATGTATATGTTTATATATTAATGTCAAAATTAATTAGTATATCAGATGAACTCTATGAGAGACTTAGTGAACTTAAGGGAAAAGAAAGCTATTCTTCTGTTATAAGAAGTTTACTGGAGGTGAAGAGGAATAAAGAGATGATACTTTCTTTTGCAGGTAAGGATGGTCTAGATATGGGGGCGTTTAGGGATCTTAAAAAGGAGTGGAAAAAGTGGTCACAAAATTATGTTTAGATTCCGATGTTTTAATTGATATTTTAAGGAATAATGAAGAAACTATAAAAAAGATAAAGTTATTAGAGGGAGAATTTTTTACAACAACTGTAAGTATTTTTGAGATTTGGAACGGAAGAAAAAAAGATGAGATAATAGAAGATTTTATTTCGTGGATTAATATTATAGATTTTGATGAGAATGCTGCTTTTTTGGCAGGAGATATTAGAAAAAATTTAAGAAAGAATGGTTTAGAGATTGATATAAGAGATCTTTTTATTGCTTCCATGTGCATTACAAATAATTTTGGCTTGTTTACAAATAATAAGAAGCACTTTGAGAGATTTAAACAATTTGGACTTATATTAATTTAGATCTCAAATTTTTGTTCTCTATTAGAAATACATTTAATAATATTATTTAAAAAATCTTCAACTTTGATACCAAATTTTATTTTAATTTTTTAATCAATTCTGAAATAATAAGATCTTTTTTTTCTTTTTGTAATGGAAAAAGCATTTTTTTGACCATTTTTTCAGAAATAGTAAAGATATAGTTAAGTTTAATTACACTTTCCTTCATTGCACCATCTTTTTTTGTTAAAGGAATACCTTCCATTTTTGTATTACTTGTTATTCCAGCAATTACAATATTGCCAAATTCTTCAAAAAGAACAACTGCAGGCCTTGTTTTTATTTCGAAGGTATCAGTAAACTGGACCTCTGCTAAAATAATCTCTCCAAATCTATGCATTTTCCCAAGCCTCATCTTCTTTATTATCCCATAATTCCTTCATTTTAGGCTGCTGGATTTTATGCAAAAACTCATCATATTGGTTTCTTTCCTTAAATGTGATAAAGGTCTTTGCCATTTTTTCTAAAAGTTCATTATATGTTTGGCGAGGGTATTCTTTTGCTTCTTTTAACTGTTCTATCACCTTTTCTGTAAGTTGTATAGTTGAAACTTTTGTATTCATGTATAATCACTTATATATTAGTTATATATCAACTATATAAATATTTCGTTTTGATCTAAATTTCAAATTTTTGTTCTCTATTAGAAATACATTTAATAATATTATCTAAAAAATCTTCAACTTTTATACCAAATTTAACCTTTCCATCTAATGTTCTAATTGCTAAAGTTCTTTTTTCAACTTCTTTCTTT
>JACQNH010000060.1 GCA_016203175.1 Candidatus Woesearchaeota archaeon | reverse complement strand
CTATTAGAAATACATTTAATAATATTATCTAAAAAATCTTCAACTTTTATACCAAATTTAACCTTTCCATCTAATGTTCTAATTGCTAAAGTTCTTTTTTCAACTTCTTTCTTTTTTAGTAGAATTTTTTCAAGCGTTATATTTTTGGTAGCTCATAACCAACTCAACATTATAACTTAATTTATGTAATTTTAATAAACTCTCAATTGGGAAAACAGCGTAGACTGGTATTTTTAAAATACCTTTGCTTAACATTTCTCCGCCTAATTTTTTCAATACTCCTTCATTTCCCCTTCTTCCCTTTAATGCATAATATAGCATTTTCTTTTGAGAATATGTCAATCCTTTTAAATTGTATTTTATTATTGCAAATGTTTTAAAACCAAGAAGATCTGCCAAATATCTCTTTCTGTTGATAAGGTAGCTTTCTGCAATAATTCCCTCCCGTGCAAGGAAATTTTCATCGAGAAAATCTTGCAGGTCTACCGCCTTGACGTCTACCTCAAGAGGAATAATCTTTTCAAATAATTTTTTGAGCTTATATGCTAAATCTATCTTTTTACCCATATCAAAACTTTTGGATAAGATAAGCGCAATATCTATATCTCTTGCATCCTCTTTTCCACGAATATATGAGCCATATACTGCAACATCCCAAACTCCAGGATTTTGCTTTGTGAAGGCTTTAATTAAGTTCAAGTCCTGTGATTTCAATAATTTTTTTAAGATCATTTTCTATAACCTCTACTAATTCCTTGGATATTTTTAATCTATAACTGTTTTGATATATTGGGAAATCTTTATCTAAGATTTGATACAGAACAGGATATTTGTCTTTCAAAAGTTTAAACCTTTGGGTATGGTTGTTTGGTATATAACCTTCCTTTTTTAAAATGAATAAATCTACAGAAATTGCTAGTGCCTTGAAAAACAATGTTGAGACTGAATTAAATAAATCTTCATCTTTTTCCCTTTTAGCAGCTACCACAAACTCCTTTATATTTTGTAAGATGACTTTTTCTTTGTCCATTTTACTTAGAGTAACCAATGCTTAATATTTAAATCTTTCGGTTCTTATAAGTAACCAATTTAAAATATGTAATAATCTTGGTTAACTACAGTAACCAATTCTATTAAAATCTTTCTTTTATTCGAAAAACCACAAACTGTTAGGTCGATGACGTTTAAATATTATATAATTGTTCTAGATGAGGCTCGTAGAAAAAACAAGTAAACCCCATTTAGAAGAAGATAGAAGTAAAACAAGATCTAACTAGAATTCAATCCTTTTTATCAAGAAATAACTTAATATATTCTAATACTTTTTCCTTAAGATCTAAATTAATTGACACCTGTTCCCCATAACTTGTAGGTTTTACTATTAAAATCCCTTCTTTCTTTAAATTGTTTACCATATCTTTTACTTCCCCTATCATATCTTTTGGGAATCCTTTTTGAAGATTCTCAACAGCAGTATGACTATGTTCGAATTTTCCAGCACGTGTTAATTTGTGCAGTATCTTTCCCTTTACTTCATCATCCAACCACATAATAGTCTACCTAGAAATACTTTCAACAGTAATATTTATATACTTTTCTATTAGTATAATTCAAAATGAAAGAAATATCATTACTCTTAAAACTAGTAGGAGACGCACCTTTATTCAAGATAATTGACTTCTTAATTGAAAATAAGGGATTAGATTTTACTAAAAAAAATATTATTTCAGCAGCAGGCATATCAAGATCAACGCTTTTTAATTACTGGGATCAACTTGAAAGATACAATATTGTTAAAATTACAAGAAAGTTTGGCAAAACAAAACTCTACACATTAAATGCAACAAACCCATTAGTAAAAAATATTCTTGACCTAGAACTTGCTATGGTAAAAACTGTGATGGACGCAGCAAGCAAAAAGAGTGAGATTCTCGTTGAAAATTAGCAAAACAATTGATTGTAGGGTATGATATTAATTTTAAAGATATTGAATCAAATAGAAGAAACAGAAATGAAAGTATAAATTCCAGATAACTAGTTTATTTAATATACCTATTAAAATCTTTCTTTTATTCAAAAAACCACAAACTGTTAGGTCGATGACGTTTAAATATTAATTTAGATCTCGTATTTTTGTTCTCTATTAGAAATACATTTAATAATATTATCTAAAAAATCTTCAACTTTTATACCAAATTTAACCTTTCCATCTAATGTTCTAATTGCTAAAGTTCTTTTTTCTACTTCTTTATCACCTATTGTAACTATTATAGGAACATGTTCTAACTCTGCATCACGAACCTTTTTACCCATAGTTGCTTTTTCATCATTTAATTCGCATCTTATATTTTTTTCTTCTAATAATTTTTTAACTTCATTTGCAAATTTAATATTTCTATCTGTAATTGTCAGTAATTTAATTTGAACGGGGGATAACCATAAAGGAAATTTACCTGCATAATGCTCTGTTAATATTGCTATAAATCTTTCATGTGTTGATAATGGGGTACGATGGATTACAAATACTTCGTTGTTTACTTTTCCATCTTTGTCAACATATCTTAAATCAAATCTTTCCTTTGCTGCAAAATCTAATTGTATTGTTGATAGAGTTTCTTCTCTTCCAAAAACTGTTTTAAATTGTATGTCTATTTTTGGACCGTAAAATGAAGCTTCGTCTTCTGCTTCTACAAATTTAATTTTTGTTTTTTTAAGTATTTCTCTTAAAACATTTTCTGTGTATTCCCAGTTTTTAGGTTCGTTAATATATTTTTCTTTGTTTTTGGGATTCCATAAAGATAATCTATAATAGTAATCTTTGAAACCAAATATTTTATAGTACTCCTGGATCATTTTTAATACTGATTCTATTTCCTTTCCAATCTGTTCTTTAGTGCAGTAAATATGTGCGTCATTTTGTGTAAGCATTCTGACTCTTAATAATCCTGATAAAGTTCCTGATAATTCATTTCTATAAACAGTACCATATTCTGCAAGCCTTAATGGCAGTTCTTTGTAGCTTCTTAATTCATGACCAAAGATTAAATGATGTATCGGGCAATTCATGGCTTTTAAATAATAATTTCCATCATCAATAGTCATTTTTGGATACATACTTTCTTTGTAATGCGGCAAGTGACCTGATTTAATAAAAAGCTCTTCTTTTGCTATATGCGGTGTTGAAACTCTTGTGTAACCATTTTTATTTTCCATTTCAACTGCAAAATTTTCTATTTCTTTTTTTAAAATTTCTCCTTTTGGCAGCCAGATTGGGAGCCCTTTACCAACTAATTCAGATAACATGAATAAGCCCATTCTTTTTCCAATTATTTTATGATCCCTTTTTTCAGCTTCTTCTAATAATTTTAAATAATCTTGTAATTCTTTTTCTGAACCAAATGCTGTTCCATAAATTCTCTGCATTTGTTTGTTTTTAGAATCCCCTTTCCAATATGCGCCCGAGGTTCTTAATAATTTGATTGCTTTGATATCTTTTGTAGAATTAACATGTGGACCTTTACATAAATCTATAAAATCTCCATCCTGATAAAATGTAATTTCATCATCTTTCAAGTCTTTTAAAATTTCCAGTTTGAAAGGTTCACTTTTAAGGATTTTTTCAGCTTCTTTTCTTGCTGCTTTTATTTTTTTAAATTTGAAATCTTTTTTAATAATTTCCTTCATTTTTTCCTCTAATTTTTTTAGATCTTCAGGTGTAAATGGTTCTTTCTTATAAAAATCGTAATAGAAACCTTCTTCAATTGCAGGACCCATACCAAGTTTTACATCTGGAAATAACTCTTTTACAGCTGCTGCCAATACATGAGAAGCTGAATGCCTGATCTTTTCTAGTTCCATATTAATATGTAGAAAGAAGGTATTTATAAAGGTTTTTTAGCTTACAAAAATGTTTATATAGTTTTAAATTCTTAGTTGATTATGAATTGGAACGGATTTAAATTGTTTTTAGTACTACTTGTAATGGTTTTTTCTATTCAAATTAGTGAGGCTAATAATGAATCTTCACAATTAAAATCGGAATTGATTAATGAAACTCTTTTTATAACTAATATTGGAGATCGAGATTTTAATGAATCGATAAGTGTAAATTTGGGGGATTATATAATTACCAAGAAAAAGATTTTAAAGGAGGGGGATATTATAAAAATAAATTTAAAATCAGAGGTTAAACCTGGTGTGTACGATATTAAAGTTTTGCCTACTGGAGAGGTTTTTAATAGAGTTTTGATTTCTAAAAGTGGGGTTTATTACTATATCTCTTTCTGGAAAGAGTTTTTAATTTTTTTAGTTATAATAATTTTAATTATTTTTAGTTATAAAAAGTTTGAGCCGTATTTTAAAAATAAGGAGGAGGATTATATAGAGGTTAAAAGTGATAAAAGAAAGTTTATTATTGAATCTAGAAAAAAACCTAAATTCAAATTTGGAAAAAAAGAAAAGGAAGAGTTTATTGTAATGCCTAAAAAACCTAAACCTCCTGAAAATCAAGAAGGTGGATTTATGAAAATGTTTGATTGAGCTTTCTTAGAAAGAAACCTCGGAAAGAAATTGAGCTTTCTTAGAAAGAAACCAAAATTAAATTTTAAGCAGATTTTTTTAAAACATTTACAAATTCGCAAGCCCTACAAATTTCTTTTGCTGATGGTTCTGAACATTGCTTACAACTAGTTATAGCTTTTTCTTTGTATCTTTCTTTTAACAATGGTAAGATTTCTAAAAATGACTGTACGATAGAATGTTTTGTTCCTGGATTTCTTTCTTCTAATGAATTTAAGATGACGTATACATAATTTCTAAATGTGTCTTTGCTATTAGGACATTCAGTAAAATTTACTTGAAAACCTTTTAAAAACGCATAAGCTCTAACTTCTTTTTCTGTCATAAAGTAGAGAGGTTTAATTCTTTCAATAAATTTTTGGTGTGCTACTATACCTGTTTTTGGACCTAATTTTGCACTTAATCCAATATTCCCTTTAAACTGGTTCATCATTATGCTTTGGCACTCGTCATCTAGATTATGGCCTGTTGCTAATTTTGTAGCCCCTAGTTCTCTTGCTTTTTTGTTTAGCAAATATCTTCTGAAAACTCCACAAACCATGCAAGGATTTACTTTTAAAATATTAATAATTTCGTCTAATGTATGATTAAATTCTTTTTTGTAGCTGAAGATTTTTAATTTTACATTATTTTCTTTGCAGAATTTTTTGGCATCTTTTAATGTGATGGCTCTATAACCATGAATTCCTTCGTCAATTGCTATTGCAAATAATCTTTTTCTATCTGGAATTATCTTACATAACAAGTCTAAGCAGCTTAAACTATCTTTGCCTCCACTTAAGCCTACAGCAATTACGTCTTTTTTACCTATTAGTTTATTGACTCTTATTGTTCTTCTAACTTTCTTTTCAAAATATTCCAAGAAACATTTTTTACAAACTTTCCTAGGGCTATTAGGAATTCTTATTACTGGTTTTATTTGGCATAGTTTACATGGCATAATAATAGCATAACAGATAAGTTAAAAAGCCTTTCTTTAAGAATTCTGGAAAACAATAAACTTTTTAAATAAATTTGTGCTTATTTTTGGTATCAAAAATGACAAATCAAATAACCGATGAAAAATTAGACAAGTATTTTAAAATAAGTAGAGAAGCATTGCAAAAGGCTAAAGATACTCCTGAAAATCTTAATTTGGATGATGCAAGACATGATTTTTTAGATATGATTGAGAGATATTTGAATGATGCAGAGCATTTTAGAAAAAATGGTGAAATTGTTAATGCTTTTGCTGCTTTGAATTATGCTCATGGCTGGTTGGATGCTGGTGCAAGAATAGGGTTATGGGATGTTCATGATTCTGATTTGTTTACTAAAGATTGAAAAATATTTATAAATAGATGATTCTTATATTACTAAATGGAAGAGGTGGTAATTTCTTTGGGTGGAAGTATTGTGAATCCTGGTGAGATAGATGTTGATTTTTTGTTAAAATTTATTTCTTTAATTAAAAGTTTTTCTAAAAAATATAAATTTATAATTGTTTTAGGTGGGGGATTCACTGCTAGACAATATATCAAAGCTTTGAAAGGTGCTAAATTGAGTGATAAAATTGCTAGCTTATTCGGAATTAATATTACTAGATTAAATGCAAGATTATTAATGACCATGTATTCTAAAAGTTTTGAGCATAAGCTACCTAAAAGCATTAAAGATGTTGAGAATGTTTTAAAGAAAAATAATATTGCTTTTTGCGGTGCTTTGAGATACGAACCAGAGAATACTTCTGATGGAACTGCTGCAAAGTTAGCTTCTTATTTTAAATGCAATTTTATTAATATGACAAATGTTAAAGGTTTGTTTACCAAAGATCCTAGAAAAAATAAAGATGCAAAATTTATTTCAAAAATTACTTCAAAAGAGTTAAATGAAAGAGCATCAAAATTAAAGTATAAACCAGGACAACATTTTGTAATCGATCAAAGTGCAGCTGCATTGATAGAGAAAAATAAAATACAAACCTTTATTGTCGGAAGCGATTTAAATAATTTAGAAAGGTTATTAAGCGGTAGAAGTTTTGTTGGGACTGTAGTATATTAGTATGTTTTTAATTATTTTATAGATGTCTTCTATACTCAGTAGATTTCCACCAAGTCTATAGCGTTCCCGAAGGGATGACCGAAGGTCAAGCGATGACTGGTGGTGGTCACGAGCTTTGACATTTCATCAAAAGGCTAAAAATAGGAATATTTTTCAATTCTAGGGTTTTATCTTTAATAAATATTTTTTCTATGTCCAATTTTTAAAATTATTATACTATTTCTTTCGATATCGGCTATTGCTCTATAATCACCAATTCTTAATTTGTATGCTTTTTCTCCGACAAGTCTTTGAAAAAATGCTTCTGGTCTAATTCTTACCCTTTCTAGAACTGCTAGAACACGGTTTTGTATACTTCTTTCTAATTTTTTAAGTTGCTTTTCAGCTTTTTCAGTAATAATTATCTCGTACATTTAGGATCCAAGCTCTTTTTTAATTTGTGCAAGTGTCTTAAATTTACCTTCCTTTGCTTCTTTTCTTGCTTCTGCTATATCTTTCTTTGTTTCTTCAGATAATTCTAATGAATCCTCTATCAAATCCCAGATTACTTCTTCGTAGCTTTCTTTTTCACTTATCTTACGTATTTGTAAATTATCCCTTAGCTTATCACTTACTTGTATAGTTGTTTCCATATCAAGTATATAAACTGCTATAGTTTATAAAGATTTCGAATTAAAATAGGAATATTTTTCAATAGGAGAATTATACTGAGTATTGGATGAGAAAGGCAATTATAATTACTGGAACAGCTGGATCTGGGAAGACTTTAGTAGCTAAAAGGCTTTCAAAACTATTAAAATTACCTTATTTAGACGTGAAAGAGTTAATAATCAAAAATAAATTATATGATGGTTATGATAAAAAATTAAAGACCAGATTAATAGATGTTAAAAAATTAAATAAGTTTTTGATTAGTTTAATTAAAAAATCTCAAAAAACTTTAATTATAGATTCTCATTTAGGCCACTATCTTCCTAGAAGGTATGTTAACTTGTGTATTATAACTAAATGCAATTTAAAAACATTATTGAAAAGATTAAAAAAAAGAAAGTATAATAAAGTAAAGATTAAAGAGAATATTGAGGCGGAGATATTAAAAACTTGTTATTATGATGCTAAAGAGATGGGTCATAAAATAATTGAGATTGATACGACTAATATTAAAGGTATTAACAAACAATTAAGAAAAATAAGATGATAGATATTGTGAAATTTAAGGAGAAACCATTAGATCTAGATTTTGATAATGTTTTGCATATTAATCAATTTAAGATTGTTGAAGGCAGTAGTTCTTTGGAGGAGAATAGAAACTTAATTAATAGAAGGATGGATATTTTTTTATCACCTGAGAAAAATATTAAAAAGAATGACTTGAAACATTTAGATTCTGGTTTAAATCATGTTATTTGTAAATTGGCAACTGAGAAGAATATTGCAATTGGTTTTGCATTTTCTTCTTTATTAAATTCTGATAATAAGCAATTAACTTTAGCCAGGATGAAGGAGAATATTAAGTTATGTAAGAAATATAAAACTAAAATTATTATAGCTTCATTTGCAGAGAATATTTTTGAAATGCGAACGCCAAAAGATTTAATAGCTTTTGCAAATGTTATAGGCTTGAATGATAAAGAAGCTTTGACGGCTTTAAATTATATAAAATGAAAAAAATACTACCTTCAGCAAAGCAAAAGAAAAGATATATTGTTTATCAAATTGTATCAGGTAGTCCTTTAAAATTCGATGATGTGAAAAGGGTTATTAATAATGGTTTAAAGGATTTTTTGGGTACTTTGGGGTTGTCAATTGCGAATCCGATTATTATGCCATTTTTTGAGAACAATATAGGTATTTTAAAAGTGTCAAATAGGTATTTAAATGAGGTAAAACTGGCTTTAATATTGATTAAGGAGATAAACAGTAAAAAGGTAATATTTAAAAACATCTATGTATCTGGGTTATTAAACAAAGCAAAAGAATTTTTAAAAGGAGGCCAGCAATATGCAACAAATTAACCAAAACCAAGCAATGGGGTATGATCGAGCTTCTATTACTTTTAGTCCTGATGGAAGATTATTACAAGTAGAGTATGCTAAAAAGACTGTTAAACAAGGAGCTTCTGCTCTAGGTATGGTTTGTAAGGATGGGGTTGTTTTAATTGCTGACAAAAGAATAACTGAAAAATTAATAGTTCCTGCTTCTATTGAAAAAACATTTCAGGTTGATGATCATATTGGGGCAACTGCAACTGGTTTAGTAATGGATGGCAGGGTTTTAATAGAAAAAGCCCAGGTAATTGCACAGCAACATAAGATTGTATTTGATTCACCAATAGATTTGTTAAGTTTGGTTAAGGAAATTTCTAATATCAAACAGGCATTTACCCAATATGGTGGTGCAAGACCTTTTGGTGTAAGTTTATTATTTGCTGGTGTTAATGGAAGACCTCAATTATTTGTTACAGATCCGACTGGAATATTTTTTGAGTATAAAGCAACTGGAATTGGTGAAGGAGAAAATGAAATTAAGCAGATGTTAAGTAAGGATTATAAAGAATCAATTAATATAAATGAAGCAATAAAATTAGGGGTTGGTATTTTAAAGAATGTTTTGGGTAAAGAATTTGATATTGATAGATTAGATGTTGCATATATAACAAGCAAAGATAAAAAGTTTAAAAAATGTTCTAAAGAAGAATTGCAAAAAGCAAAATGACTAGCGTTGATAAAGCAGTAGTTGCTAAACTAAGAAAGGAAGGTAAAAATTTTGAAATTTTAGTTGATTGCGAAGCTGCTATGAAATTTAAGCATGGATTGCCTATTTCTATAAGAGATGTGGTTGTAACAAATGATATTTTTATTGATGTTAAAAAGGGGGATAAGGCTTCTGAAAATGATTTGAAAAAAATATTTAGAACAAATGATGCGATGGAGATTTCTAAAATAATTATTAAGGATGGTGAGGTTGCTTTAACATCTACTTTTAGGGATAAGATAAGGAAAGAGAAAAAAGCTCAAATAATAAATATAATCCATAGGAATGGTATTGATCCTCAAACTGGTTTGCCACATCCACCACAAAGAATTGAGGCCGCTATGGAACAAGCTAAAGTAAGGATTGATGAATTTAAACCAGCTGATCAGCAAGTTGAAAAGATTTTAGAAGCAATAAAACCAATAATTCCTATTAAATTTGAGATGAGGGAGTATGCTGTAAAGATATCCCCTGAATATGCTACTAAATGTTTTGGAATTTTGAAGCAATATAAATTATTAAAAGAAGAATGGCAGAATGATGGTAGTTTAATTGCTTTAGTTGAATTGCCTGCTGGAATAAGCGAAGAATTTGAGGGAAGATTGAATTCTGCTACTGCTGGAAATGTGGAGTTTAAGGTTGTAAATAAGAAGTGACATCCTCCCTAGCTAAAGCAGGGGGCTTCCAGCGTCTGTTGTCTTTGAAGACTCACCACGTTTAGTTCCTTGTTCATCCATCCTGCCTAATTTAGGAATTAATAAAGATTCCTTACTAGGTCTTACATGATGTCCG
>JACQNH010000059.1 GCA_016203175.1 Candidatus Woesearchaeota archaeon | reverse complement strand
CACAATAATATTTTTATATTATTTTCTTTGATTATTGTATCATTTTCTTTCTGCTTATTTTCAAATTCAAATTTATACTCTTTACCTGCACAACCTCCTTCTTTAACTATGATCCTTAAACCAGGTTCTTTATTATTTTTTTGAGCCAGATATTTTATTTTTTCTATTGCTTCTTTTGAGATAGAAAATTGTTCATTTGAGATATCTTCTATTTTTGAATTTAATTCTTGGATAAATACTTTAATATCTTTTTTTGGTGAAAATTTTTCAAGTAATGTTTTTAATGGTAAGGTATAGGGAGAATGACATCCTTGACAAGGGATATTCTCTTTTTCTATTAGAGGGATTAAACTAGGAAATCTTTTAACCATTATACTTAAAGGTGTATTTTCAGTTATTAGTGTCATAGCTTTATTAAATTCAAAAAGTTTATAAGGTTTTGTTACCTAGTAAGCTTATGATAGAAAAAGCTGTTGAACAAATTGAAGAGGTATTAAGAAAACCATCTATGCCTAGTCATTATATGATCGATTTACTGACTAAATTAGGGGGATATGATAGTTTAAAGTCTACTCCTAAATCTTTTATTAGTGATATTTTAAGTGAATTAGGATCGGATCGGGTTTTAGTAGTGTGGATGCGTAATATGCTTATTTGCGGATATAAATTAGTTTATAGTATAGAGGATGGAAATGAGACTTTTATAACTTTTCAAGAACATAAAAAACATAGATGTAAGAGAGACTATACATTAATTAAATATTATACTAAAGACAACTTATTATCTTTGCTCAATAATTTATGAAGAATTCTTTGTCAACATATTTCTCTTCAATTTTTGGTATAAGTTTACATTGAAAATTTACAATATCTTCTAATATTTTTTCTAATTTATTTTTTTGAATAAGTGTTGATATTATTCTTCTGTTCTTTGTGAGCTTTAGTTGATATACAAGCTCTAAATCACTTTTTTCTTTTACTTGATTTAATTTGTCCGTTAAAATATATAAAGGTTTAATATGTGTATGTTTATCTATACGATCGGGATTAGGAGTATTATTGGGCCTTATAAATGTTGTACAATGTTTTTTTACAAAATCAATTAAAAATCGAGCTTTTGTTCCGTCTTTTGCTTCAAGGTTTACAATGTAACTTTTATCTTTAGCTAAAATCAATTCTTTATCTATTCTTTGAATTGTTTCTTCATATGGGATTCTTTCTAATAAAAATCTTGATGTTGCTAGAATATTTTCATGGGTTGTATAGTATTTATTTCCTGGTTCATCATCAAAATTTTCTAACCATCTTAGAAGTCCCCATTTTTTACTAATTTCATAATGTAAAGGTTCTGAAAATTTGTTTATATAACCTTCTTGTATTTTATTTAGGAATTTTGAGATATGTTGTTCAACATTATGGTAATATTGTACTACTAATTCTAGTTGCGCTAATGATGTTTCTTTGTCAAAATTAAATCCAGTTAAAATTCTAGTATATATTAGCGCTATTCCTTCGTCTAATATATCGGATAGTTCTTTATCCCTTATAGTTAGTATTCTTCCCATCAAATTGCTAAATTTCATCCTTATTTAAAATTTACTATTTTTTAGTAATTAAAATTTTGAGGAAGGTTTAAAAAGGATTGTTTTGAATTATGTTTGAGGATAAAGCAGTTTAAAGCTTCTTTATACCGGAATTAGTTTACTAGTTCTTGGTTTGAAGCTTATTCAATAATGGCAAGGCAATATTCAAGAAAACATGGAAAATCCGGTTCTAAAAAACCTATTAAGGTAGTTAAGAAAGGCTGGTTAAGGTATTCTGATAAGGAGATAGAGGCTTTGATTGTTAGAATAGCTAAGCAAGGAAATAAAGGGAGTAAGATCGGTTTGATTTTAAGAGATGTTTATGGTGTTCCTGATGTTAAGATTGTAACCGGGAAGTCTATATCTAAAATTTTAAAAGAAAATAATTTGGGAAGTAAATTACCAGAGGACTTAACTGCTTTGATTTTAAAAGATATTATAATTATGAAACATTTAGGAAATAATAAGAAAGACATGCCTAGTTTAAGAGGATTAACTTTAACTGAAAGCAAGATTAAAAAATTAGCTAAATATTACAAAAAAACTGGAATGTTACCTCAAGATTGGGTGTTTAAAAGAGAGAATGCTAAGTTGTTATTGGAGTAGAGCCTTCTTTTAGAAAAAAACAAAAGGAAAAGAAAAATGGATGAAAAAAAACCTACAAAAGTGTTGATAAAACAGAAAAGAAATTGGTTTCAGATAGTTGCGCCTAAAACTTTTGGTGGAAGAATTATAGGGGAAACTTTATCATCTGATCCTGCAAAAATTAAAGGAAGGAAATTGACCATAAGTGCTGGTGTTGCTTTTGGGGATATGAAGAAGCAGCATGTAAGTTTGATTTTTAATTTAATTGATTTTGAAGGAAATAGTGTTAATTCCAATGTCGAAGGTTTAATTTTATCGCAATCTTACTTAAAAAGAGGTACTAGAAGATTTAAAGGAAAATTAGAAGATTCTTTTGTTGTTAAATGTAGTGAAGGAAACGTGAGAGTAAAGGTTTTGCTTTTATTAAGAAGAGAGGTTCATAGATCTGTAGGTAGTAATTTATTAAAAACTGTGAGAGATATGTGTAGTAAATTTTGTGATGGAAAGAAATTTGATGATTTAGTGATGAGTATTTTAAATGACAGTTTCAATAGGCTAATTAAAGATGGTTTAAAAAAGATATACCCTGTTGCTGATGTTGAGATTAGGTATTTTGCAAAGGAATAAAAAGATTTATTAATTCTTTAATTATTGTAATTATTGTGGTATATGGAATAATTGGTTTGATCTTGTTAGCTATAGGGTGGGTATTTGAGGTTATTGAGTTAATTAAAAATAAAAAAAGTAGGATTGATGTTAAGTTTGGATTTTTATATGTTGTAGGGTCTTTATTTTTGTTGTATCATGCTATAAGTATTAATGATTTAGTGTTTATGATTTTAAATGGTGCTGTAGCTTTATTAAGTTTAATCTCAATGGTTTATAGTTTTAAGAAGTGATTTAGGAAGATTTTTAAAACGGTTTCTTATAGATTTTAATACGCCCCCATAGCTCAGCGGTAGAGCAACGGTTTTGTATAAAAATTTCAAAATAACCGTAGGCCATGGGTTCAAATGAGCTTTCTTAGGAAGAAACCTTGGAAAGAATCGGAAATTCCCATTGGGGGCTAATCTTTTTTTCATAAAGGGTCTATGCCAGGAGAACGGGGGTTTTCTGTACTTATGGTCTGGGGTTCTTGAATAAATGTTTAGTTTATACCGGCTTGCAGCACTTCATTGTTGATGGGCAGTCTGTTGCAGAAGGGTCAACTGCACTGTACGCGCTGCAGGCTTCTGCTTTTGGAATACAGAAACTCAATGGAATCTTTCCGCACTTCTGCTTGCACTTTTTTTGGACGCACCGTTCATTGGTCTTACAATCGGTATCTTCGAAACAGGGAGGTGAAGGAAGTGAAGGTGCTGTCATTTGTGCTGAAGGTACCTCTAACTCTTTTGCTGCTTTGATAGGCCCGACCCACCATTTCCCCTCATTGCACACAAATCCAATCCACTCATATATGTATTTTTCTGGAAGCTTTTTGCCCTTGTAGAAATCTACGTCAAGTTTTGTATTTTTAGGCAGGCAAGCAAAAGATTGGTCATAAAATGAGGGTTTGACTTTGAGGGTGATTTCCATCTTCTTGAAATATTCGATTTTGCCTATGTTAGATGTTGACATTCCAAGCAGTTCTGCTCCCAATTGTGATACATAAAATTGCATCGTTCCTGCCCAGATGCATTCGTTTTCTTTGCAAGGGCTAGGTGGAACAGTTGGCTGCTGTATCGAAGGTATTTCTTTATGAAGGGGCATTCTTTCAACTGGTCGTTTTGCTACTAGTCTGCTGACATCGCCTGATATTCCGTTGTATTGCAAGATAAAGAATAATCCTACTAATGATATAATAGAAAAGATTGCGAAAGCAGTTTTGTTCTTCATGCTATATCTATGTAGGTTAATCTTTTTTTCCATATACTGTCCAATGCCAAGGTTTTCTTGCTACATTTGTTTTATCTATGTAAATGTGTTTAACTCTTGTATATTCTTCTAAAGAGTACATTGATAAGTCTTTTCCAAAACCGCTTTGTTTAAACCCCCCATGCGGCATTTCTGAAACTAAAATTCCATGATCATTAATCCAGACTGTTCCAAAATTTAATTCTGATGCAATCTTCAGTAACTTGTTTATATCTTTACCCCAAACTGATGAAGCTAAACCATATTTTACATTATTGGCTATTTTTAATGTTTCATCGAGATTTTTATATTTGAATATTACAGCCATAGGACCAAAGATTTCTTCTTTAGCAATTCTCATGTCGCTATGTACCTCTGTAAAAATCCCTGGTGTTAAGAAGTAACCATTTGCTAAATTTTTATTTTCAGGTACTTTACCGCCACAAACTAACTTTGCGCCTTCTTTTTTTCCAGATTCTATATAATCTAAAACTCTTTTTCTTTGTGTTGATGAAACTAAAGGCCCCATATCTGTAGACTCTTTTAATTGATCACCTATAATTATTGTTTTTGTTTTTTCTGTCATGTACTTAACAAATTTATCATGCATGCTTTCGTGGACAAAAATTCTTGTTACTGCTGTACAATCTTGACCTGAATTCCAGAAACTACCAACAACTGCGCCTTCAACTGCGGTTTTTAAATCGCAATCATCTAAAATTATCATTGGAGCTTTTCCACCTAATTCCAAATGAACTTTTTTTAATGTTGAAGATGACATTTCCATTATTTTTTTACCTGTTTCTACGTCTCCTGTTAAAGATATCATATCTATTTTTTTATTACAAGCTAATTCTGTTCCAATAATTTCTCCTGGACCTGTTATTACATTTAAAACCCCATCTGGAATGCCTGCTTTTTTTGCTAAATTACATAATTCTAATAATGTTAATGGTGTTAATGATGCTGGTTTTATAATTATTGAGTTGCCTGCTGCTAGGGCTGGTGCTAATTTCCAAGTTGCTAATAATAAAGGATAGTTCCATGGGACAATACCTGCTACTACCCCTAAAGGCTCACGTTTTATTATACTATAGCCTAAACCTGAATAATCTCCAAAATTTTTACCTTCTAAATTTCTTGCTGCTGTTGCAAAATATCTTAAATTATCAATAATTAAAAATAGATCCCCTTCTCTTGCAAATTTTATTGTTTTTCCAACATTTGCTGATTCTAGTTTTGCAAATTCATTTGTTTGTTTTTCTAAAAGATCTGCTAATTTTAATAAAATATTAGATCTTGCTTGCGGTGTTAAATCAGACCATACTCCTTTATCAAAAGTTTCTCTTGCTATATCTACTGCTTTTTTTGTGTCATTAATGTTTCCATAAGTAACTTCTGCAAGCTTTGACTTGTTTGAAGGATTTAAAATCGGATAATATTCTTTATTTTCACCAGGAATAAACTCTCCACCTATAAAAAGCCCGTATTTTTTTACCATTTTAATCTCTTTTATTTAATTTTTATGTTTTAAGGATTATTTAATTGTTTCTGTGAGTTTAGAAAGTATTTTAAATATGTTTTAAAGCAATTTTTTGAATGGGCCTGTCGTCTAGCGGTTATGACATCTCGTTGACGTCGAGAAGGTCGGCAGTTCGAACAAGCTTTCTTTTAAAAAAGAAACCTTGAGGAAAGAAAAGCTTTGAAAGTCTGCCCGGGCCCATAGAGTTTTCTTAGAAACCTCGTAAAGAATTGGAAAAGCTCATAATAACATTTATATATTCTCTAAACAGGTTATTTATGTTTTAATAGTAATTTAAATGGTGTAAAATGACTCAAAAAAGAGGGCAGGTAATGCTTTTTATAGTAATAGCTTTAATTATTATAATTATAGTAGTTTTTGTTACTAGAATAAAAGTAATTCCTAGACTAGTACCTTTGGCTCCCGGTACAGGGGTTGTAAGGGATTATGTTGGTGGTTGTGTTGATATTGTAACGAAGAATGGTTTAAGGACGATGGGTTTGGGTGGGGGATTAGTTGAAAAGCCTAATGATTTTATTCCCAGAAGTGCAGTAAATGTTTTTTCTAATTCTTTGTTGTTGGGTGGTAATGAAGTTATGTATTGGTATTATAAGAGTGTGAATAATTTGGATATTGTTGATGTACCTGAGAAGAATTTAATGGAAGAGCAATTAAGCAGATATATTTCTGATAATTTGAAAAACTGTTTGAATAAGTTTGAAGGGTTTAGATATGCAGGTTATAAGGTTGAAAGCGGGGATGCGAAAGTAAGTGTTAGGATAAAAGATAAAAATGTGGATGTAAAAGTTGATATGCCGGTGCTCGTTGTTATTGGGGATACAAGTTCTAGAATTGAAAGCTTTAGTGTAAGTGTGAAAAGTAATTTTGGAAGATTGTATAATTTAGGAAAAGAAATTATTGATGCTAACAGTGAATATTTAGAGGAATTAACTTTTGATACTATTTCTTTGGATGAGGAAATTCCTTTGTCAGATACTGAATTTGATTGTCAACAAAGAAAATGGGATAAAAATAAGATTGAAACAAGGTTAAAGAATTTATTAAGCAGGAATATACAAGCTGTTAAATTAAAAGGAAGTGATTATTCTAGTGTAGTTGATGAGTATTATTTGTGGGATACTTTGAAAAATAATTATAAGGATACAAGTGTAAATTTATTATATTTGGAGAGCTGGCCATTTTATTTGAAAGTTGAGCCTAGTGAGAATGGTGTTTTAAAAAGTGATGATGTTATTAAGCAGGAAGATAGTGCTAAATTTTTAAGTGGATTATTTTGTATACAGAATTGGAATTTTGTTTATAATATTAAATATCCTGTTTTGATTACTTTAAATTCTGGAGATGATATTTTGCAGTTTGGTTATATGGTGGTTATAGAGAATAATCAACCTAAGAAGAATACTTTAGCTAAAGATGATTTTGGAGAATTTAAGGAAGAGTTTTGTGACAAGAAATTAGGTCGAGTAAATATTGGGGTTTCTGCTGTTAAAGATGGGGGTTTAATTAATATTCCAGATGCTGATGTTTTCTTTAAATGCTTTAATTTTGAATGTTCTGTTGGAAAGAGTGATTCTAGTGGTTTATTTAGCGGAAATGTGCCACAATGTATTAATGGTTTTATGATTGCAAGGAAAGAGGGGTATTTTGAGGGTAAATTGCCTGTGAATAGTAATAAGGTTACTTCTGGAACTGTAAAATTAGAAAATTTGTATGAGTTAAATTTAGATGTTGCTTTGTTTGATGGTGTAACTTATAGAAGATTAGGTGGAAATGAAAAGGCTACATTTGAATTAAGACATTTAGATAAAGATTTTGGGACTAGTGTTGTTTATCCTGATGTGAAAAGTATAAGATTAATTAGCGGAAGATATAATGTAAGCAGTTCTGTAATAAGCAGAGGACAAGAGGTTTCAATTCCTGGCGAAAGTGTTGAAAGATGTGCTAAGGTGTCTACTGGTTTATTAGGTATATTTGGTTTTGAAAAAGAGAAGTGTGAAAGCATTGAATTGCCTGAACTGAAATTGAATGAGATTATTGTTGGGGGGAATACAAATTTGATTGATGTACCTAGAAATCAATTATTAAATGGAAAGACAATTATACTTTATAGTTATTATTATGGCGCACCACAAACTATGGGAGATTATGAAAATGTTTATGAGAGAATAAATTCAAATAAATTAGAAACAGGTTTTGAATTAAAGTCAATAACCCCATAGCAAGACAATGGGGTATCCGAGCCGAACGAAAATGAATAAAAAAATAAATGCAATGTTTATGATAATTTTATTAGTTACCACAATGTTTGGTGTAAATGTTAATGCGCAGGTTTTAGGTGAAGAATTTGATATTGATCCTAGAACAAGAGATGTAAGAGACACTGGTGAAACAATTGTTATTAATGTTGATAGTTATGAGCCTCCTGTTGTTGAGAGTTTTTTATTGGAGAAGGATAGTGTTCCTGTTTATGCTTATTTAAAAGGGTTTACAATTGGAAGTTTAATTGGGGCTAAGTCTATTAAGAGTGAGCCAATTTTAGGTGATGTAAATGTAAGGAATGTAATTGTTTTATTAGCTGAAGAGAATCCTTATGTTAGATTTGTAAGGCATATGTTTCCTGATCAAAAAAGATTAAGTTTGGATAATTTAGGTGTTGTTCAGATTATGTTGGAGAAGATTCCTGAAGAAGAAAAGGTTCCTGATAATATTGTTGTTAATTTAACTGCTAGGGTTACATTTGACAGACAATCAGGAATTTTTGGGTTTGGAAGTCAAGATTTAAGGTTGAAAGAGGAAAGAAATGAAAATAAATGGTTAGGAAATATGGGTGAGAGAAGAAGTTTAAGTATAACTTCTGGTATTTTTGAGGGTGTAAAAGCTAGGGTGGGGGATGTAGCTTCTAGAACTGCTGAGGCTATTAAAGATGTTATAAGTGGTAGGGCTAGGGGTGGAATGATTTATGGTGGAAGAACTGATGTAAGAAGTATTGTTAATGAAGAGACTGCTGGTTATGATGATTCTTTTTGGGGTGGAAGCGGGTATGTAAGATTAGCTAGGGTAACGAATAATGAGGCTACTTTAATTGTTTATGATAAAGGATTAAAGAATATTGCAAGGTTAAATTTAAGGAAGGATGCTACTAGTGGAATTTCTGAGGTTGTAAGATTTAAGGATAGATTAGCTGGAATGGATAGATTTAGGGTGCAACTTTTAGATATTGTAGATCCTAGTGAAGATTTTGCTAGGGTTGAAGTAGATGTTGGTGGAAGCAGAGAGACTAGAATTTTAAGGAAGAATGATAGGGTTTATCCGAATTCCAGATGGTTTGTTAAAGAGATAAGAAAAGATGTAAAAGAGGGAGTAATTAGAGAGAGTGTTTTATTAAGTGATGATGCTGGAGAAGAAAGGGAAATTACTAGGGATTATGGGGATGCAAGTGAGTATAATCAATTAGAATTTAAAACAACTGGTGAAATAAAAATTGATAAAGATTCTAAATTGATTAGTCAGTCTCCTGATTCAGAAGGAATTATTGAGCAATTGATTGGTGAACTTGATGGAAAAGGAATTTCTAGAAATAGAATAAAAATAGTACCTAATGAATTAAATGAAAAATTTGGTGAAAGAGTAAGTTTATTAAATAGAATAAGAAATCTTCATTATTCTGAAGGAGAATTATTTGTAAATAAATTAATTGAATTAGCTGATATGGCTTCTGCAAGTGTTATTATTGATGGGAAGACTATAGTAATTAGAGCAAATAGTGAAGGAGATGTTTGTGGAAGATCATTTTTAGAGGATGAGGATGTTGCGGAAGAATATAAAAAAAATGTTGAAGAAAGTGCTAAAAAATTTTATTGTAGTGCGATTAGAGAATATGATGAAATTACTAAATTGTTTAAGGATCAAAGGGATGAAAATAAAAATTTGTATTCTGATGTTGCAAATCTTAAAATTACTAAGACTTATTTGGAGTTATCAAGATTAATTTCTGTTGATTCAATGATTGCTAAGAGCAGGGCTTTAGATGCTTTAGATAAAATTGTTGAGGCTGAAAAATTTAATGAAATAGGTAATTTAAGAAGTGAAGCTTCTGATATTAGTTCTAGGTATAAGGATGATAATTTTGTTGAGAGTAATGAAATAGTTAATTTAAGATTGATAAATACTAATATTGGAAAGGAAAGTAAGGGTTCTGAAGTGTTTTTAAGTTTAGATGGAAAGAAATCTGAGAAGTTTAATGTTGGGGATTATGTATTTGTTAAAGGAAAGGTTGAAGTTGAAAAGGAAGTAGTAGTTGATGTTGAAAAGCAAAAAGAAAAAGTGAAAGAAGAAAAAAGTGTTGGGTGGTTAATTGAGAGTGTTAATGAGGATGGTGTTGTTTTTAGTGGGATAACTTATGATAAAGATGGAAGGATAAGAGAAGAAAAAGTTACTTTAGATATTGGAAAGGAAAAGGTTTTGAGGGTGGGGGATAGTGCAAAAAGAGTCAAAGTAGAGAATATAAATTTCAATAAGGAAGTAACAATAAGAATATTACCTGGTGTAACGGATGCATTTTCTGAAAGTAATTTTTTAGTTAGAATTCCAATTGAAAAGAGGTTATTTGATTTTAATCCTAAAAAAATTGATAAAAGAATAGAAAAGACTGAAGAAAAAATTAAAAAATTAACTGCGATAATTGATAAGTTAGAGAGGTTGTTAGAAGGTTGGAAGAAATTATGCTTGGCTGTTTTTGCATTTTTTACTATTAAGAATTCATTTTTAGGTGGTTTTGCCAAAAGTCAGGCTAGAAAAGAAGTAATGCAGGCTCCTAATGGATGGCAAAAGTTTTGTGATAAATCTGTTGGTGAAAAGAAGTATAAAAGTGTAGATGAATGTATGATTAAAAACAATAGATACATTTTAGAGGATATAAGTGCTGCTCAGAAGTCTATAAAAGAAACTAATAATGCAATGAAGCAGAAAAATAAAGAGAAGGAGAAATTAGGGGAAAATTATATTGAAAAAATTGATATTGCTGAAAGTGGTTTTAATTTTGATAAGGTAAATGAATATCAAAAAAATTATAAGGATGTAGTTGTAAGTTCTGATGAAGAAAGAGAGTTAAGGTATTATATTAATTTGAAAAAGAATTGTAAATCCGGCAGAGTAATACAGGGTGTTAAGGATTATAAAGGGGTTGGAAGTTGTGAGGAGATTGATGAAAGATTAAAGGGATTAAAAAATAAATATGATACTTTAAATGAAAAATACGGGTTAGTTAACGAATTTGTTAAGGGTTATGAAGATAAAATTAAGGTGCATGTAGAATCAACTAGGGTTTTTGAAACTAGTGATCGTATTGCTGCAAGAGAAGCTGCTGAATTTGATGCTGAAAAGGTTATTTATTATAGTGGGGATAAACATAGGAAGAATAATAAACTATTGGGTAAGTTCTCTTCTGATAATAAATTTTGGATTGATTATAGGGGAACACCTTATCCTGTTGAAATAAAAGATGGTAATGGGTATTGTATTAAGAACGGTAATGTTGCACCATGGATGAGGAAATTAGAGAATGGCTGTATTTTTGTTGATGAAGAGCCAATTTCTATTAGAGGTTTTGAGGCGCCGATGTATATTTCTGGTAAAGGGGCATATACAGTTTTCGATGGTAAAGTTGTAGTTGTTGAGGATGAGAATAAAGTAAATATTAATGGTTTAGATGTTACTTTAAAGCCTTTGAATGAATTTAATATTGATGCGAGAAGAAGATTGGATTATGCTCCTGGTGCTACTGTTGAATTTTATCCTGATGGAAAGCCTTATTGTGTTCCAACAAGAAGTGGAAATTTTGTAAGGGTAAATGATTACAATAAATTAGGTAATCCTAGTGATTTTGATATATTAAATGTTGGGGCTGATGGTTTATTATGTACAGATGATGATGTTTTAGTTTATCATAATAGTTTAATGTTGAGCGATACAAGGGTTTATGGAAGTATTATGGAAGAGGCTAGAAGAAGTGTTAGAAATGCTGCTGCTGTTCCTGAGGGTGGTGTTTTGAGCGCAGCTGGAAAGAGATTTGGAAAAAGTACACAGAGGGCTGCTGTTTTGGGGAGTGAAGTAAAACCAAATTGTTATGATGTTATGAATCCTAGGGATTGTCAAATAATGTTTAACGTTTGTGATCCTGTAATGTGCCCCCCAAGCAGATTTAATTTAGGTGGAAGGTGGGTATTACCTCCTGGCCAAAGTGTTGTGCAGACTGGAATAATTGGAAGTTTGGTTTTAGGATGGCCTATAATTACTGCTCAACAGCCTATACCTAAAGTATGTATGACTGGAATTTTAGCTGGATTAAAAAATATTAGAAGTTTGTTGCAAGGATATGTTAGATGCTTAACTGTTGCAAAGACTGAAAAAAAGAATGTTGGAATTTGTGATAAGATAAGAAGTGTTGGAATTTGTGAATTATTATGGAAAGAAGCGATTGCGATATTCAAGATTCAAGGAGGATTGGTTAGTTTAATTAGTGAGAAATTATTTAAAGAAACTGCTGGTGGAGGAGAGTATTTAACATTCCAAAGCAGTTTGCAGAATGTTGAAAATAGTGTTAATTTCTTTACTACTGAATACGCTAGTACTGCTTTTAGTGCTTACCAAGGTAGAAGCTTGCAAGATATTGGAACTGATATTTGTAGAAGTGCAATATTTGGAAGATTTCCGGGTATTGGAGAATTTGTGGATCAACTTGCTAAACCTGAAAGCCCTCCACAATTTACAGCATTTTTCTCTGAATTTACACATAATGAAGCTACTAAGGAGAGCAGGTACGATGTTTTTTATCATCTTTATGCTGGTGATGATGCTAAGGTACAATATCCTTTGAAATATTCTGTTTATTTGAGGAATAAATTTGGGGATTTCTTTTATATTACTGAGGAATGTGCAAAAAGAAGTGGAACTGTTGAAAGGAATGATTTTAAGGATATAAGTACTCATTGTGTAAGTTTAAGTAATTTAGATGAGATTTGTGTTGATATTAATGGTGTTATTGAATGTGGTTTTGGTAAGGTAACAAGTTCATTTGCTGTTGATTTTGCTAATGATTTTATTGTTAAATCTGAAGCTGAAAGAAATATTAAAAGCGTTAAGGATTGTGTTGCTGATAATCCTAGATTAAGTCCTTTATTTGGTGATACTGTTAGTAAATTACCTTTGCCTGGTGAATTTGCTTTGACAAATACTGGAATTGTAAGAGTATGTGGTGCAAATAATCCTGGTGCTATAATTAGTGAAGCAAAATTCTGGCAGCCTGTTGGTGAATGTGGAAAGGATAAAGGTGGTGTTGATTTAGGTTTATGCTGGATTGATTTAAGGACAATAAGTGTAAATGATGCTAATAAGGTTAAATCTTTGAGCAGAGAATTAGAAACTAGGGGTATAAAGTTAGAAGAGAAAGCATTAGGATTTAAACCTATAAGTGATGAAGAGGCTGGAAAAGTTTTAGAAGCTGTTGATTTAAATGTTGATGCTGGTGATTTGTTGAAGAAAATTGGTGATTTAAGAAGGTTGAGTATTTATGCTTTTGATCCTATTATAAGAATTAAAGCTTTAATGTTATTAGGGGATATATTTGTTAAATTAGGTGATGAAGTATTGAAAAAAGTAGCACCAGAAGAAGAATCAAAAAAAGCAAAACCAAAAGATAAAATTATTGAAACTTTTAACAAATTTGAATTAGAATTATCGCAAAAAGTTAAAGATGTAGAAAAAAATAAGGATAAAATTGAAAGAGATTCTGATATTGGTTTTGATGAAATTAAAAATGTTTATGATGGGCTTGTTGGACTGTTTAATGACGATTTTAGTCCTGCTTTGGAGAGTATTAGAGATACTGAATATTATAAACAAAATAAAGAAAAAATTTCTAGTCTTGAGAAAAGGTACGATGATGTTAGGAAATTTTTAGAGGATTTAATGGAAAATATGTATAATGTTAGAGCGAGTGCTTTGAGGGAATTAACTGATTCATATAGAACTTTCGGTGTAAAACAGAGCGTAAAGGTATTAACGGCAGCTCGTGTTGATTTATTAGATAAAAGAAATAATGCTTTTGAAATGTATGATAAATTACCTGGCATATTAAAGAATAAATTGAGGCAAGAGAAAGATATATTGTTTGATGACTCTCTTAGCGTTATGAATGTTTTGAGGCGATTAGGGGGCTAAGGCTTTTAGTATATTTCATTTAAATAATAATAGAAAAACAATGAAAAAAAATTTAATTTATACAATTATTTTGGATTTAATTTTTATAGTTTTACTTTTATTAACTTTAACTAGTGGGAGATTGATCTTAGGGGGTTATTTAAGCCAGATTTCGCAATATGGTAATTTAAAAGATATTGGTGAGATTAATCAAGAAAACATTAATGAGGTTGAAAGTGCTTTAATTGAAGTTGAGCCAATGGTGAATAAAGCAATGACGTCAATTTATGTAATTAATTTTGTTTTAATTTTATTTTATACTCTTTTTATTGGAACATCTTGGTTATTGTTAAGGGATAAAGTTAAGAAATTTAAGGATTTATTAAATTTTAAAAGATATTATTTACTTTTTGGATTTGTTAGTTTGATTTATTTTTATTTAATGTATAAATTAATATTTAAATTGGTTGATATGATTAATATTTATGATTATTTTATTGGTGGAGGATTAGGATTTAATGAAGGATTAAAAATTATTGGGATTATTCTAGTAATATTAATTTTAAGCTTCTTTTATTTATTATTTTCCTGTAAACCTGAAAACTTTAAAGAGGAGGTTTTAAAATTGAAGAAGAGATTTTTTTTAAAACTGTTTTTATTTATCTTATTATTTTTATTTATTTTTGGATTTTTTATTAATTTTTTTAATTTGTTTATTAATTATTTAACTGGTTTTTTTGGCTTATTTG
>JACQNH010000058.1 GCA_016203175.1 Candidatus Woesearchaeota archaeon | reverse complement strand
TTAAAAATCCAGAAAAAAAGAGAAAAAACAAAGAAAAAGAACGGTGATAAAGAGTAATTAGAGATTTTACTGTTTTTGAGCAGAAAGAATACTCAAAAACCTATTTATTCAAAGTTCTCACTAACAGATTAACTAACCTCAGATTTCTACTTCTTTTTCCTTAAAAAGTCACTAAAGACAGCTCTCGAAGATCTTCTTGAATTTTTTTTGATAAAATTGGTGAACCAATATAGTTTAAGTGATCAGAATCTCCGAAATATTCAGGATGGTCAAAAAAGTCACTATAATAATCCAAAAGAACGTAGTCTTTAGATACTTTATTTATTTCTTTAAGCAGAGTATCATAATGATCTTCCTTGGAAATATTATGTTTGATAAGCTCGGCATCATACTCTTTTGTTACTGGATATTTAATAAAAATAATTTTTATGTGATTCTTTTTTGCAAGATCTAAAATCTTCAAAAAATAGCGCAGGGTCATGTTATCTAGTAAACTGGATGGGTTGGAGAAGAAATAGTTATATCTCTTAGATGCAACCTCCCCCCTTTCTTTTAAAATAAATTCTTCTGTGTTATTATTCCAGCCAAGTTTTGTTGAAACTACATCCGAGTCTAATAACTGGGAACGAGCAATTAATTCACGCCCATTGCCAATTATTGGGAACTTTACTTTTAAAAATTGAGATATAGAATTTACTTTTAATTTCTTAGCTCTTATTAATGGAATTACTTTGTTATAATGTCCTTCTTCAATAGTTAATGCTTTATTTGTTCTGAACTTATCCGAAAATACGTGAATATCTATCTGAAGCACAAAGTTATTTATCTCTATATCTCTTCCCCATATTGACTTTCTTCCTAGTAACTCTTTTATTTTATAATATATCTCAACATAATTTTCTTCACCAACACCAAAATTAAATGATTTTTCTATGAATTGAGGATTTACTCCATCCCTAACATGTGAGTCCCCCCAAAAAGCATAATCTAAGCTCTTACTCGGGTTTGTTTTTAAGATATAATATTCATTCATGGAAAAGAATATAATTAAGAAAATTATGATTAATAAAATACTTTTTTTTATGAATCTTATTTTTTGTTCTTTCATTTTAAAATCTAAAATTGGAAGTAAATAAATTGAGTTTCATTAAAAACACCAAATAATAAAATTAATAATATTATTGTTAAGTAGATGGACCATCTTAATAATAAGGGTTTACCCTCCAAAAATTGCCTTATACTTATATGGCTTTGTGTTAAATGAACAAACTCCATAAAAATAATTACTCCAAATGCTATTAATAAATCTACCCCATCTAATCCAGGAATAAGGCTCTTATAACTAAAACTAATTCCTTTGAACAAGTGGGTTAAAATATAGAATGCATCTGAAACAGTCTTTGCCCTAAAAAATACCCATCCAATATTAACAAGAACAAAAGTAAACCCAATACTTAATAATTTTGTTAATCTGGGAAAAAGTATTAATCGGGTAAAAACCAATAGCCTCTCTCTTAAAGATTTTGTTATTGTCCCCAATATTAGATAAAAACCATGCAACGCACCCCAAATAACAAATGTCCAATTTGCGCCATGCCATAAACCACTAAGTAAGAAGACTACAAATATGTTGAAATACCCTCTTGGAATTGAAACCCTATTTCCCCCAAGAGGGATATAGAGATAATCTTTAAACCATGTTGATAATGAAATATGCCACCGTTTCCAAAATTCAGAAATTGATCTTGAGAAATAGGGCCTATTAAAATTATCCATTAGTTTAATTCCCATTACTTGAGCAGAACCTATTGCTATATCAGAATATCCTGAAAAATCACAATAAATTTGAAATGCAAAAAAAACAGTTGATAAAATTAAAGGGGAACCAGTGTAATCTGTTGGAGTTTTATAAATGGTATTAACAATAATATTCAGCCTGTCCGCGATAACAACTTTTTTAAAAAACCCCCAAAGCATCAATTTTAAGCCATCGGTTACTCTTTTGTAATCAAAATAATGTTCTTCAAAAAACTGAGGTAGCAGATTTTTTGCCCTTTCAATAGGACCTGCAACTAATTGTGGGAAAAAAGATATGTAAAGAGCAAAAATACCAAGATGTCTTGTTGGTTTTATTTTTCTCCTGTAAACATCAATCGTATAGCTTAAACTTTGAAAGGTATAAAAGGAAATACCTACTGGTAAGAGAACTTTAAGAGTCATTGGATTTAATTGGATAGTAAAAACCTGTAAAATTTCCCTTATTGTATCCCCGAAGAAATTGAAGTATTTAAATGCAAATAATAGCCCCAAATTGCTTAGTAAACTCAAACATAAGATTAAATTCTTCATCCTCTGTGTTTGGGATTTAAATATCTGAATTCCTGCAATATAATCAATTAATGTTGAAATTATGATAAGAATAATGTATTCCGCCTTCCAGCTCATATAAAAATAATAACTGCTGATTAATAAAAAAACCCATCTATACTTATGTGGTATACTAAAATATAAAACAACCACTATTGGAAAAAATATCAAAAAATGTAATGAATTAAATAACATTTATTTGAACCCTCCATTTGGTAAATGCGTCGCGGACAGGACTTTCAGAGCTTTTTCTTTCAAAAAGAAAAACCTCGGAAAAAGAAATTTTTCTTTCCCCAAGCTTTCTTTTCCTAAAAGAAAAGCTATTTTGAACCTGTATATCCTTGCGGACACTGGCTCTCAAGGCTTACGCTCTCGATTTTTAAAAAATCGAAATCAGCGCACTACCAGATTATGCGACCGCGACATGCTAAAAATTAAAGAAAAATGCTTTAAATAAATTTCTATTAGAATTTCAAATATTTAGCTTTTTCACTAGGTTTAACAAGAAAATTTAATTCATGATCACATTGCACCGAAGTATCAGCCCATATTTCATAGCCCTTCTTTTCAGCATCCTTGCAAAACCATACATCATCAAATACCCCAGAATTCTCCACATACCTGAATTTTATATCCTTAATAACCTTCCTAGCTATCATTAAGCAGCCTAAACCACACCATTTTATCTTATATAAGCCTGGTTTTTTCGCTTCAGTGCTCATAAATCTAACAGCATCAGGTTTCCCCTCAACAGCAGCCCATAACAAAGGCCTGACACCAGGTTCACCCTTAAACCTATAAACTGTATAATAAACCCCACTTATAACCTCCTTTTTATGGCTTATTAGCTTCTCTATAACATCATTTGGAGCAATAACATCCTGTTCTAAACTAAAAAAATAATCAAAATCCTTCTTTAAAAAATAATCCCTTAATAAATTCCTATTAACAACCACGTTCTTGACAGGGTCACCTAAATCCTTTCCACGAATTACATTAATCCCTTTACTTTTAAGCAAATTAAAATAATCTTCAGTTTTAGAATTATCTACTAAAACAAGTTCATAGTCTTTAAACTTAAAATTTTTAATAGACTCTAAATATTTATCTAAACAATAAGCCTTTCCATCATACGTTGGACAACCGATTAATACTTTTACCATTTCTATTTTCTTTCCCTTCTTTCCAAGGTTTCTTCCTAAGAAAGTTTTAATATATCCCTATCAAACTTAAAACTAATCTATCTGCACTTCTAATCATCCCTTCTTCATCTTTACCCTGAACAATTATACAGTTATTAAAATATACTTTATCTGCATCACCAGTTTTAAATAAAATTACAGTTTCATTAGTATCACTTTCATCACATTTTTTTATCTTAAAATTTTCCAATCCATTATAAGGTTCTGTAAAAGCAGCACTTGCATTCTTATTCCACAATAAAGGATTTGAAACAAATTTTTTAACCTCTAATGCTGCAATAGTCACTTTACTACTATAATTTGCATTTGGGTTCATAGCAAGATATAATTGATTTGAATTCAAAACCTTACTTTTAATACCATTATCAACATTTATATCTTTTAACTCTTTTGGATCATACCTTATATTTGTGTAATAAACACTTTTAACCATATCCTTTTCAACAGTTAACTTGATCTTATAATAATTATCCCCACTTTTTTCAACTTCAAAGCCATTTATTTCATATTTTTTCTCTTTACAGCTAATCAAAATTACACTTAAGATTAATATTAATATCAAAATTTTTTTATCCATGTTCAGCAACCTCTAAAGCAAATCTTTCAATAGCCAATCCCAAATCCCCCTCTAAGGTATAACAATCTCCTTCTTGTTTTATATTTGTCCTCTCTTCAATAGTACCATTTACCTCCTTATTAATAAACTTTATCACTACATTATTATCAATAGCATCTTTGCAATCTTTTAATGGTAGATTATACTCTAAAGACATATTATCATCATAACTTGCAATCACAGCATTATTTGCAAATCTTAATTTTGAGACTACACTTGGCAATGTGCCATTCACACTAAAATAAACTTTTCTATTAAAATCATAATTTTTTAAATCCACATTTACCTTATCTAATTCTTCAGGAGAATAAAAAAAATTAATTCCTTTATATCTATAGCCATTCGCAATTTTAACAAAAGTTTTTCCTTTAAACTCTATCTCTTCTGATTCTTGAACATCCTGATTAGTATCTTCACTTCCAGTATAATAAAAACCTATAGTACTTAATAACATTATAACTACTATGAACATTGGTAAAATCATTTTTGTAGTAAGTTTCATGATTAAAATAACTTAAAATTGGTTTTTAAACCTTACTTAAGCAAGAAATCTGCACTAGTCCAATAGATATGGCACCTTTTTATTCTCTAATTTTAACCTTCTTTAAAACAATTTATGAAATGCAAAATATACTTCAGCAGGAGTTAATCCATCAAGGCTCATATGCGGCCTTTCATGATTATACCTATAC
>JACQNH010000055.1 GCA_016203175.1 Candidatus Woesearchaeota archaeon | reverse complement strand
TTCTCTTCTTATCTCACTCTTTTTTCTTTTTGTAATTTTCTGTTCCACTTGAACCACCTCATTTTTACACTCACAAAGGAGTGTTTAAAGAGGGTGCCAAATGTCATGAACCAACGCAGAGATAATCGCTTTCAAATAACTTTAAATATTAGCTAAAAGCTATAATAAAAGTATGACAAAACCAATAATAGCCACAACATTCTCAGGGTTATACATAAAGTCAGATCCATGGAAAAAAGCACATATTTTGTGGTTTCAAAAAGCATCTAAAGAATTAAATGATCCATTAATTAATGACTGGGCTTATAAAGAAGATTATTTTAAAGGCGTAGATGAAGTAATGAAAAGGCTTTATCCAACGTTATCAGACTCACAAAGAACAAAAGAAGCCAGAAATTCTTTTTTCAATTCAGTTTGTCAGTATATTCAACAAAACACAAGAGTTAGAAACAATGAAGTAATCGAATTTTTTAAAGAATTAAAAGCCAAATACGAGTTAGCATTAATAACAACAAACACAGAAGAAGCTATAAATAGAATATTAAAAATTTTAAATTTAGAAGAATTATTTGATTTTATAGAGCCGTCAAGACCAGATGAAAAAGACGATAAAACCTTAGTCTTTGACAGGTTCATAAGAATCTACGGCAAGCCATTCATCTATATTGGTGGAGATAGAAAAGATAGCTTTGATTATTGTAAACAACATAACATAAGAGCAATATTTGCAAATTTTGAAGATAAAGAAGATATATTTGGTGTAGAATCAGTTCATAATTTAAAAGAGCTAGAGTTAAAATTAAAATAAAAAATCTTATAAATCCTTCTTCTATAAAATACATTCATGAAGCTATATATTCTACTACTATTATTAATTTTAACTAGTTGTAATTTATTTGTTAAAGAAATCACTATTGAAGAACCTAAAAATGAAACTATTACCCAAAATATTACAGAAACACTAATACCATTAAATAAAACAATACCTCAATCAAGATACAGTGGTTTTTATGGGGTTTACAATTTTAGTGAATTTAATGTTGAAGAATGTGGCAATTTAATAAAATATTATAATAATCTGCTAAACACAGAAGAAAACAGAATAGACAGAAAGAAAAATAATATAAGAGAAGCAAGAGAAGATTTTAAAAAAGCTTTAAATGAATTCCAAAATGCTTTGCTTACAAATAATGAGACTTTGATAGACCTAATCCAAAAAGAAACTGTAAAACTTAATCAAACAGTTATAAAAAAAGAACATGAATTTAAAGAAACAAAAGAATATTTTGCTAAGATTAAATATTATTTAAGATTAATAGAAGAAGAATGCGAAAGATTATTATTAAACTCTTCTTAATTCATTCAAATTTCTTTTAAAAATAACTAAAGCAGAACTTTGGCTTAAATTTTTTACAGGCAATACTGAAATCAATTCCCATGAATTTTGTCCATTAAAATTTAGTTCACTTTCTAACTGTTCTTTGCTTAAATCCTCACCTTGTAACTTAACAACTTTATATTCAAATTTGTTTACTTTGCTTTCCTTATAAACTTCAGCCTTCTGTTTAGTTTCAAATTCATTATTACACGTTCTACAAAGAAATAATGTTTGATTTCCCAAAGCGTACTCTATTCCAGACTCTAAAACATTTAAAATTTTGTCACACTTAGCACATCTATTTACCATTTAACACCTTTTTGCATTTATTCTATAGTTGTAGCATAGATTTATATAGATTTTGGTGTGTTTAAACAACTCATGAAAAGAAGTTCAAGAAGATGGAAGAAAAAAGGCCAGATGAGATGGAAATGGCAGCGTAAAAGAATGAAAAAAGAAAAGAGAAAGAGAGTAGCCAAGTAATTACTTTATAAACCCAATACTCTATTAATAAAATTTCCTAACCTAGCAATTCCATAAACTGTTTTGCTTTTAAAGGTTATAGGCCTATATATAATCTGATTTGTTTCTAAAGCCTCTCCTATAGTTTTCTTTTTATTTAATATATCCTTTAATAATTGCTCAGAAATTAAAATTTCCATTGTTGGGTTTTCTGGCTTTCCTTTCTTTAACACAATTAATTCACCATTCTTGGAAATTGCACCATAATCAATGCCATCTATCGTTACAACAGAAGTTATATCTCCGTATAAAGCTACAAGCGAAGATGGAATTTTATCCCTCTTCTCATTTATTTTATTTTTTATATCATTTAATTCATTTTCACTTAATTCAGCTAAAGAAATTATAGAATTTAATATCAAAAACAAAACTATTAACAATATCCTCTTTTTCATTTTCGTCGGAAGGAAACTCCCGCAGACTTTAGTCTGTAGAGGAATTCCGACCTCCTGTTTCTTTTTTCAGTAACATTTTTCACCTTTGA
>JACQNH010000054.1 GCA_016203175.1 Candidatus Woesearchaeota archaeon | reverse complement strand
TAGCAACTAAATTATCTTAAATCTAATTTTATTAGCTATTTGTTTTGCTTCCCCTTCTTTATATTTTTTGGAGGGAAACATTTTTAGGCCGTCATTTTCAAACCTGGGCATTATATGAATGTGTAAATGGAAAACGGCTTGAGCAGCTATTTTTTCATTACTAATACCTATATTGATACCACCAGCATTGACTGCTTCTTTAATAGCTGGCGTGATCTTCCTTACAGTTTCCATAACTTTTAAGAATTCTTTGGATGGAATATCTAAAATATTTTTATAATGTTTTTTTGGGATAACTAAAGTGTGACCTTGATTCACCGGGTTAATATCAAGAAAAGCCAAAGTATCTTTATCTTCATAGATCATATCTGAAGGTATCTTTTTTTCTATTATCTTGCAAAAAATACAATCATTTTCCATAACAATATCCAAAACTTAATAGTTTAAATAATTTCTTATGGACCTGCCGAGATTTGAACTCGGATTTCTACCATTATGGATATATGCCATGGTAATGTATTAACCAGGTTGTACTACAGGCCCCTAAAATTTTCATAAATAATTGTGTTTTTAAATATTTTTAAAATATATTTGGTTTTTTAATAGATTAATTAAAATAAATTAGCTAATAGTTAACCTTTTAATAAGCTCTGAAACGAGAAATTTCTTTTTTTCAATAGACAAAGAAAATAATTCTTTTTTAATCATTTTTTCGGATATTGTGAAAATATAATTAAGTTTGATAATACTATCTTTTACAGCACCTTCTTTTTTTGATAAAGGAATACCTTCCATTTCTGTATTACTAGTTATACCAGCTACCACAATATTACCAAATTCTTCAAAAAGAACTACTGCTGGTCTTTTTTTAATCTCGAATGTATCTGTAAACTGTACTTCTGCCAAAATAACAGAACCAAGTTTATGCACTTTCCCAAACCTCATCTTCCTTATTATCCCAAAGTTCCTTCATTTTTGATTGTTGGATTTTATGTAAGAATTCATCATACTGATTTCTTTTTTTAAGCTCATTGAATAGTCTAATCATGTGCTTTAGAAGGAGATCATATGTTTGCCTAGGATATTCTTTGGTTTTTTTAAGCAAACTAACAGTTTCTTTGCTTAGTAGTATTGTTGTTTGATTACCCATATATAATCACCTATATATCTACTATATATTAACTATATAAATCTTTCTATGGTTAAAAAAATATTCTGAATAATGTAGAAAAGATGGGACGGGACATAATTAATAATCTTCTATTATCCAATCTACATCAATAAAAAGTTAGTTAATTTATTCTCAAATTCTTTTCTTAATACTTCGTCTCGTGAAAGACTCAGCATAGCATCTTTTAGTGGACCATTACAAATGCCATAGTTTTTTGTTATTTCATCAAAAGTTCTATCTTCTGTATAAGTGCTTATATTCAAATTACAATTTAATCTTTTTCCAATTGCTGCGTTTGTTTCAACAGGGAATTCCTCATGAACTTTTCCTTCTACTTTATTGATTTTGAATGAAATCCTGCATAAGTTGTCACTTTCTCCTTTGATTATTGCTTCCATAAAAATTCCTTCCTGTTCTACTGAAACTATGGATCTCTCACAATTTTTTAAACTTTCTTTAAAACAAGCTAAATCTTCTCGACAGTCTCTAAAATTAAAACATCCTTGAAGTAGGATTAATACAAAAAAGGCCGTTATGATCAAAATTGATTTTTTCATTTATTTACTTTCGAATAAAAACTTTAACCATCCAATCAAAATTAATAAAGTAATCCAACTTATAAATTTATATATATTTATTATTACGTCTTCTATTCCTGCACCATTTAACATTATATCTTCTAAAGATTTGCTAACAATGGCAAGGGGACTATTTGTTGCGATAAAACCCATAACTGGGGTAATATAAGCTGTTTTTATTATTATACCACTAAAAATTAGTAATATAAGTAAAATAATAGGTACTAATTCTATTGCTTGTTCTTTTGATCTAGAAATTATAGATAAAAATAAGCCGAGGGTTAGACCAAACAAACCAGTTAAAACAATTATTAAAAAAATAATGTAGATGTTACCATAATTCCTTACGGGGAAAAGGTAAAACATCGAGAGATATATCAAACTAGATTGGATTAATACGATAAGGAAATTGGCTATTAACTTGCTTAAAAATAGTGATGTTTTTGAAATACTTAATAAATCTCTGTCAAGGGTTCCATGAGGAGATCTTTCACCTATAATCCTTAGGATTGTTAATTGAATGCTAATAAATAGAATGATCAATGGGAAAATTCCTGGTGCAAATAGGTCATAACTATTTATTCCTAAATGTTTATAAACTCCCCAGTCAACAGGAGTTCTTGCTATTAAATAAAAAATACCACTAACCAAAACTGGTGCAATAATAAAGAAAAAAACACCAAGCTTTCTAGCTTTTAGACTATTTATCTCGAGTCTTATTCCTTTATAAATATCTTTGATTATCATCTTGTATAATAAAAAAATGCATCATCAAGAGTTAGATTTACAAGACCAGCATTTTTTATAACACACCCCATCATTTTGAGTTTATTCTGATAATAATTTAGGCTCGGTTTTTCGCTAATGATCAAAACTCTTTTTCCAGTTCTTTTAATTTTATTTACCCTTGGTAATTTTTTTAGATTATTATATATTTTATAATT
>JACQNH010000062.1 GCA_016203175.1 Candidatus Woesearchaeota archaeon | reverse complement strand
TTACTGAAAAAAGAAACAGGAGGTCGGAATTCCTCTACAGACTAAAGTCTGCGGGAGTTTCCTTCCGACGAAAATGAATATTATGATTTGTTGTAGTAAATATTTTTATGAAAAAATTCCAGAAATTAAAAAGGCATTAGAAAAAAATGGACATTCTGTTAATTTACCTAATAGTTATGATAATCCTTTAATGGAAGAAAAGATGAAACAGTTAAGTAAGGATGAATCTATCTTATGGAAAGCAAATATGTTAAGAAAAGATCACGAAAACATTATTAAAAATGATGCAATTTTAGTGTTAAATCTTGAGAAAAAAGGACAAAGAAATTATATTGGCGGAGCTACTTTTCTGGAAATAGCAAAGGCTTTCGAGTTGGGTAAGAAAATTTTTCTTTTTAACTCAATACCTGAGAATATATTTAAGGATGAATTGGTAGGAATTAATCCAATAATAATAAATGGCAATTTATCAAAAATAAGATGATTTTTATACCAATAATTTTATAAGTTTTTCCAATTACTGTTTTGTTATGTTTGAAGTAAAAAATCACTTTGGATGGCAGTATATATGTTTAAGTACTGACTCTAGGCTAGGAACTGAAAGTATAGACGAAATAGTTTCGAAAGCCTTAGATATGCATTTAGAAGGAAAAAATAAAGTAAGATTAAAAGGGGAAAATTATGAAGGGGAGATTAGAGACACTAAAAAATATTTTACAGTTGGAATTTTTGGTGGTCATTATTTAGAAGGGATAGTAGAGTATGAATGTGGGAAAAAAGACTTGGCATTTTTAGTTTGGGAGAGAATAAATCATGAATTAAATTAGGTTTTATAATTTTTAAAAAATTCATTCTTAAATTCTTCAAATCTATTTTCTTTTATTGAAGTTCTAATATTTTCCATTAAATCTTGGATAAATTGTAAATTATGTAATGTCATTAATCTTTGAGATAAAGGTTCTTTTATTTTAACTAAATGATATAGATAAGCTTTAGAGAAATGTTTACAAGCTTCGCATTTACAATCTTCTTGAATAGGATTAAAATCGTTTTTAAATTTTTTATTATCAATGTTTATTCTTCCTTTTTTTGTAAACAAAGATTCGTGTCTTGCAATCTGAGCTGGAAATCTAGAATCAAAAATGTCAACACCTAAATCGACAGTTTTTAAAATATCTTCTGGTGAACCAACTCCCATTAGATACAAGGGTCTATTTCTTGAAACATTATCGACGCAAATTTTAGTCATTTCAAACATTTTTTCTTTTTTTTCACCAATGCATAAACCACCAATAGAAATTCCATCAAAATCTAAACTGTCCATAAATTTTGCACTTTCTTTTCTTAAATCTGGAAAAATACTACCTTGGATAATCCCAAACAATAAACCTTTACCATCATGATCTTTTTTACATCTTTCAGCCCACAAATGAGTTCTTTTTAGACTTTCAATAACTTCTTTTTTATTAGCTCCATGTTTTGGCAAGTCATCTAAACACATCAAGCAATCTGCACCTAGGTCATTTTGGAATTTAACTGCACTTTCTGGTGTTACAAAATGTTTATCTCCATTAACTGGATTAATAAATTGGACACCTTTATCGCTTCTTTTATTTTCAAAATTCATAATCATTTGAAATCCACCTGAATCTGTAAAAATAAAGTCGTTAAAATTCATAAATTTGTGCATTCCACCATGTTTTTTAATAAATTCAACTCCTGGATCTAAGTAAAGAACAAAACTATTGCAAATTACAGCTTTATAACCTATATTGTGGACGTCTTTTATGCTAATCAATTTAGGGCTCATTTTGGTATTAACTGGCATAAAAAAAGGAGTTTCTATTTTTTTACCATTTACCTCTAAAAGGCCTATTCTTGCTTTTTTGCATTCATTGATGATTTTAAACATAAGATTTTAGTAAGGAAAATAGATTTAAACTTAACTATTGTCACAGAAAACTATTTAAACTTTATAACTAATTAAATATTTACTAAAAAAGGTGATTAAATGAGAAACTTAGCATTTATTGTTGTACTGATTTTATTCTTTTCACTAGGGACTTATCTCGTTAGTAATTCAAAAGGTTCTACATTTTCAAGTATTATTACTAGTTCAAGCTCAGTTATAATAGAACAGAAGGCTATAAAGCAAATTGAAAGCGATTTGGAAAAGGTTAAAAACGATAAATCTGAAGGTTTAACTGCTATTACAGGTTATGTTGTAAGTAACAAAGAAAGTGAAGTAACAGGAAAATTTGTTTTAGAGACACCACAAAATAATATAAAGGGAAAACCATTTTATAAAACTTTGATATTGCCAAAAAATGGGAAGGAGATACAAATTTCTGAGAATAGAATTTATTTGAAATTAGAGGATTATACAAAATTATATGCTAGACATCCAAAATTATATGCAAATAGGTGGATTTATGTTGGAAATATAAATAATCTTGATAGTGGTTTAGAGGCTTTTGGAGGTAGGATAGAAGAAACTAATATACTAATAATCAGCAAGGAGACTACAGGATTAAGAGTGGCTGTTTTTGGGATTAAATTATAACAAAAACCTTATAAAAACTATAAAATTAAAGATTTCTTATGGAAAGTAAATTTAAAACAAGTTATAGAACAAATATTAATGGGGAATTGAATGACAAAGATGATAGAAAAGAAGTAACTTTATGTGGTTGGGTACAAAGTAAAAGAGATCATGGTGGTTTAATCTTTATAGACTTAAGGGATAGATATGGAATTACACAGATTGTTTTTGATCCTAAAAATAAAGAAATTTTCAATGAAGCTGGTCACTTGAAAAGAGAGGATTTTATCCAGGTTAAAGGTAAAGTAAGATTAAGACCTAAAGAGATGATTAATGAGAACTTTGAATAAATAGGTTTTTGAGTATTCTTTCTGCTCAAAAACAGTAAAATCTCTAATTACTCTTTATCAC
>JACQNH010000051.1 GCA_016203175.1 Candidatus Woesearchaeota archaeon | reverse complement strand
GCATTCCAGCGAAAGTTGAGACCTGAATGCCTAATCGGGATGATGTTCAAATGAAAAAACGAAAAAATATCGGGACTCTACAATGTTAAAAATAAAAGGTTTAAAAACTGTTGTTATATCAAAAAAGTATGATGGAAATAATAAGAATTAAATCTAAAGGCTTACTGGACCTTATCAAGAACTATGAAGAAAGTGTAACTGTTGAATTAGGCCAGAGCAATTTAAATAGAAAAGATACTTTAATTGATGTTTTAAAGGCTGATAAAAAAGTAGGTAATCTTTTTCTTAGAAATGAAGAAGGAATATTTATATTATCGTATAAGGGTTATCATCCTATAAAAGACCTAGAAAATGTAAAATTAATTATTTCTTATTTTTATAAAAAAATTTAAGCTATCAAAGCGACACCAAGAATAATAAATAAAATCCCTAGCCATTTAAATAAATTCATTTTTTCTTTCAAAAATTTAACTGAGAGAAAAGCAACCCAAATATAAGAAGTTGCAACAATTGGATACAAGATGGATAGAGGACCAAATTTTATTGCTATTATAAATATTGCAGTTGAAATTCCATAAAATAAAATTCCAATTATTAAATTTTTATTTTTAATTGTTCCATCCAAACTTAAAGAGAATTGAGGAGAAGCTTTTTTTAAAAAAAGTGTACCTATAGAACCTATTAAAGATGCAAATAAAATAGCTAATATTGGAGTTAATAAAGTCATTTTCTACCACCAAAACCAGTTAAAGAAACACCTACCAAAATAAATAATATCCCTAACCAGTTTTTAGACGTTAAAATTTCATTAAAAAAGTATCTTGAAAGTAAAGCCACCCAAATATAAGAAGTTGCAATTATTGGGTAAGCTACACTTAGATCTGCAAATTTAAAAGCAATTATTAGCAAAGCTGCGGCTAGAAAATATATTAAAACACCTATGTAGAGTTGCCAGGTGGTAATTGTTGAAACTATTAAGGTTGTTAAAGATTCTAGTTTTAAATTATTAGCAGCGTACTTTAGAAATATTTGCCCAAAAGATGTTAAAGCTGTACAGATAACTACTAATAAAATAGCTTTGATTAATTTATTCATCTAAAAAAATTATATTAATGGATTTATAAAGATTCACTTACCTAATCACATTCTTCAAGTAATTCATCTACTGCTTCTAAAACTGCACGATCTGTTAATGGATCTATCATAGCAAGGGCAGCAGCATATAAAATATTCCCTACTACAGGTATTGCATTTAATGGAGATGCAATGGTCAATACAATTTTTTCTACTATTGGTCTTACAACAGGTTTAAGCTTCGAAGCTAGATCATTAATAATACCTTTAACATCATAGACCTGACTACTTTCAGCTGCATTTAGTGCGCCACACACATCTCCTTTCCTAATACTTTTGATAAGATCTTTTTGGGCTTTAATCTCTTCCTTCACCTTTTTCTTAAACCTTTCAAACTCTTCTTTTGGGGCATCTGCTAATTCCTTTAAATTATCATCTATTCTATTTAATTCTTTATCAATTTTGTAGCCTGCTTCTTTAATGTCTTCTTTAAAATTCTTTATATTCTTCTTAAATCTCTTTTCAGCTCTTTTCAATTCTGCCTTTGCTTTATCATCTAAATTTTTTAAATTATCGTCCGTTCTCTTTACTTCTTTTTCGACTCTTGTTTCAACTCTTTTAGCTTCTGCTTTTATTTTTTTTCTAATTTTTTTCCAACTAGCATTGCCTGTAATCTTGTCCTCATCATAGTAACTTTCGTAGATAATTGCACCAAAAATAACTATTATAATAAACAAGGTAGTTAGAAAATCTTTGTTAAATTTCTTCATTCAGCTCACCACTTTTTTCTTGATATAGTATAATAGTCTTAATAAAGATTATGGTTCCTTTCACAGCATATATTTTGGATTCGTAACATTTTTAAAACTGTATTTAAACATCAAATAATGCCAGATTGGATATTTCATATTGCATTACCTTATTTAATAGCTACAATATTTAAGGT
>JACQNH010000050.1 GCA_016203175.1 Candidatus Woesearchaeota archaeon | reverse complement strand
ATTTACGGAAAAGATGGAAACTTTACAAAAAACTTGTAATATTTACAATAGAAATTAAGCAAAATTCATCTGCAATTTAAAAATTGCAGTTTTCTTTTGCATAATATTTAAAAACAATCTTTATTTAAGCTTTTGTAATGAAAGAGAAAATCTACGAATCTACATTAATAAATGCAGTAAGATATGGTGGTAAGGCTAATGAAGGTTCTGTTTTAGGTATGCTGCTTTCCAAAGAACCTGATTTAAAATCTAAAATTCCAGAACTAAAAAAAGAAATCAAATTACAAATAAGTAAGGTAAATAAGTTATCATTAAAAAAACAAGAAGAATTATTAAAGAAATTAGATCCTAAAGAATTTAAAAAAGAAAAACCACATATTAAAAAGACCTTACCTGAATTAAAAAATGTTTCTAAAAAACCTGTATTTAGATTTGCACCTTCTCCTTCAGGTCCTTTACACATCGGTCACTCAATAGGTTTACTATTAAATTCAGAATATGCAAAAAAATACAAAGGGAAGTTTATCTTAAGAATTGAGGATACAAACCCGGAAAATATTATGATAGAAGCCTATAAAATGATAGAAGATGAAGTAAAATGGCTTACAAATAATGCAATAAATGCAGTACAAATTCAATCGAATAATATGCAGTTGTATTACGAAAAAGCAGAACAGCTAGTTAAATTGAATAAAGCATATATTTGCACTTGTTTGCAGGCAGAATTTAAATTACTAGTAGATAAATCTCAACCTTGTCCATGTAGAAATTTAAGCATAGAAGAAAATCTAAAAAGATGGTTAAAGATGTTTGATGTAAAAGGCTATTCAGAAGGAGATGCAGTTTTAAGAATAAAAACAGATTTAAAACACCCAAATCCAGCAATAAGAGACTGGCCAGCTTTTAGGATTTTAGATACTTTTCATCCTTTAAAAGAAAAAAAATTTAGGATCTGGCCCTTAATGAATTTTGCAGTTGCAATTGATGATTATGAGTATGGTATTAATTATGTTATTAAAGGAAAAGATCACATTACAAATACTGAAAGACAAAAATATATCTACAAACATTTTAATTGGCCTTCACCACAATACTTACATTACGGAAAAATACAATTTACCGATTTAAAAATAAAAACGTCTTTAATTAAACAGCAAATAAAAGAAGGAAAATATTCTGGCTGGGATGATATTAAATTACCAACAATAAAGGCATTAAAAAGAAGGGGTATAAAACAAGAGGCATTTGTTAAACTAGTTCATGAAATGGGGCCTAATCCTGTAGATAAAAAAATTAAATCATCAGATTTTTTTGATTTATTATTCCATTTTAATAAAGAATTGATAGATGCTATAACTAATAGATATTTCTTTGTTGAAAGCCCTAGATTAATCGAGATTAAAAATGCACCTTCTTTAAATGTTAAACTCCCTTTTCACCCAGCTAAAAAAGATAATTTTAGGGAATTTAAAACCTCAAATAAATTTTATATACAAGATACTTTAGAAAAAAATAAAGAATATAGGCTAATAGGCACTTTTAACTTTAAAAATGAAAAATTTACAAGTTTAGAGCACAAAAAAGATGAGACAATAAAACTGATTCATTGGTTGCCTTATTCTAAAGATTTAGTTGAGGTTCATGTTTTAATGTCGGATGGAAAGATCAAGAAAGGTTTAGGTGAAAACACTATTAAGAATTTAAAGGTAAATGATCTTGTTCAGTTTCAGAGATTTGGTTTTTGTAAATTAGATTCTGTTAAAAATAATCTTTTTTTCTTCTATTTTGCTCATAAGTAATCACTTTAAAGTAAAAATTTTTAATAGAAATCTTTATAAAAGAGTTTTGTATATTTATAATAAATAATCTTAAAGAGGTGAAAAAAGTGGAAGAAAAATATCTACTGTCATTATTTTTGTTTGTAGTAGCCTTGTCTTTTTTATTTTCAGGGAATAATATAAGTGGGGCTTATATTGGTGATTATTGTCGAAACAATGGCGAAACAGTATTAGTAGAAGAGTTTAGTACAAATCTTGGATATGGAACCTATAAAGTATGTGAGAATAATGCATGGGTGCCACGTAATTGTAGTCCTGGAGAAAGTGCACAAACAGTAAGAGGAGAAATCTACTGCGGGCTTCAAAGCACTAACCCAAGATCAAGTTATGGGGATTAAGCTCTTTCTTTTTTATTTTTCTTTTTTAAATGAAATAGAAATCTTTATATTCTTTAAGTTTAAACTAATTTGTATTAAAATTTAAGAGGTGAAATAAAGTGGAAGAAAAATATCTTTATACAATAGCAATAATTGTTGTTTTTGCAGGATTTCTATTTACAAGCGTAGGGAGTTATACAGGTTATTATGCTCAATCTGAGGTTCAATTTGCAGATACTACAAAGAGCGTTCTTGAACCAGAAGAAAGCGTCAATCCTTACTATCAAAGTAATCCAGAAGTATCAAGTTCTTCAATAGGTTATGCCTGCGTAACTGGTAAACAATGGACAGTTCCCTCACAAGATAAAAGTGAATATAGGGTTTGTGTAAGAGGATTTGAAGAAACTAGATATTGTTCTCCTGGTGAAGAAGCAATTCAAAAGGGAGATTATGTAGAGTGTAAAGAGCCTACAAGAAGATTAGTAAGATAATCTTCTTTTATTTTTACTTTATAATTTTTACTTTAAAGTGGTATATACTAAAACGAAATATTTATATAGTAATATAATTTTTATCATTGTAAGTTATTATCAAAGAATAAAAACGGGGTGAAATAAAGTGGAAGAAAAATATCTTTATACAATAGCAATAATTGTTGTTTTTGCAGGATTTTTATTTACAAGCATAGGTAATTATACAGGTTATCAAACAGCAGTTAAAGGAACTAGTTCTGCTGTAGAGAGAAGTGTAATGGGTCCAGAAAGACACTCAGCTTTAGACGCTAGTACATCTGATTCTTCTATAACTCCAGGTTTTGGTGGGGAAACTGAGGAAGAACTGCAAGGCTTAAGTGAAGAATTAATTAATAGCTGTACAACTGGTCAAGAAGGATTTGAAAGAGTAACTGATACAATAAGGGGAGAATACAAAATATGCTCAGATGGTACTTGGTTACCTAAAAAATGTCCTGAAGGTAATAGAGCAATGCAAAGAGGTACAAGTGTAGTTTGTCAATATTCAGAGTACAATACTAGACCTCAACCACAGTAATTAAGAAATCTTAATCGATTTCTTCTTTTATATTTTCTTTTATACATAATGAACTATAGTCATACTTATAAAAATTATTGATTCTATCCTTTTATGAAATTTGCACATTTAGCAGACTGTCATATTGGTGGTTGGACAGAAGAGAAACTAAAGGAATTAACTATTAAATCATTTCAGAAAGCTATTTCTATTTGTTTAGAAGAAAATGTAGATTTTGTTTTAATTGCGGGTGATTTATTTAATACAGCTATTCCTCAAATAGAACTGATAAAACAAACCACAGAAGAACTAAAGAAGCTCCACAACCATAATATTCCGGTTTACATAGTTCCAGGCTCTCATGACTTCTCTCCTTCAGGGAAAACTATCTTAAGTGTTTTGGAAAAAGCAGGATTAATCACAAATGTCTACAATCAAGAAGAAAATGATCTTAAATTTACCATAGATAAAAAAACAAATGCAAAGATAACTGGTATGTTAGGTTTAAGATCCTCTTTAGAATTTTTTAAATATCAAACCATAAATAAAGAAGAATTAGAAAGGGAACAGGGCTTTAAAATTTTTATTTTGCACTCAGGTATTAAAGAATTTATGCCTATAAGCTTGCCTTTTATAGCCTTACCATTCGATGTAATACCTAAAAACTTTAATTATTATGCAGCAGGCCATGTTCATTATATATTTACAAAAGAAATAGCTAAAAATTCTATTATAGCTTACCCTGGTCCTTTATTCCCAAACAACTTTCAAGAATTAGAAGAATTAGAACATGGGGGCTTCTACATTGTAGACAAAACTTTAAACATACAACGAAAAGAAATAAAGCTTAAAGATGTGATTAAAATTAAGCTTAATGCAAACAATAAACCCCCTCATGAAATAGAAAATGAATTAAAAGAAATAAAAAATGTTAAAGATAAAATTGTTTTAATAAGGATAGATGGCACTTTAAAAGAAGGTAATCCATCAGATATAAATTTTAATTTAAATAACCTAGAAGAAGCTTATATTACTATTAAAAATACATCAAAATTATTCTCTAAGGAATATGAGGATATAAAAATAGAAGCTAATGTGGAAAATATAGAACAAAAAATAGTAGAAGATAATTTAGCTTCAATAAAAGAAATTAACTTTACTCAAGAGGATATTATTTCTCTATTAAACATCATGAATAAAGAAAAAGAAGATGGAGAAACAGTTTCTGATTTTGAAGACAGGCTAGTTAAAGACATTAAAAATGAATTAAAATTAGGGGTCTTATTTAAAAATGAGAATTAATTCAATAAAATTAAAAAACATAAGAAGTTTTTTAGATCAGGAAATAAACTTCAATAAAGGTACAACTTTGCTTTCAGGCGATATAGGTTCTGGAAAGTCAACTATTCTGTTAGCAATCTGTTTTGCTTTATTTGGAATGAGCAAAGGTTTTTTATCAGGCTCAGCTCTTTTGAGAAATGGAGAAAATGAAGGATTAGTTAAACTAAATTTTACAATAGATAACAATGATATAATAATCGAAAGAAAATTAAAAAAAGGTTCATCAATATCCCAATTACCAGGAAAAATAACAATTAACAAGAAAGAAGAATTAAAATCTCCCATTGAACTGAAACAAACGATACTAGAACTTCTAAATTATCCTAAAACTTATTTAACGAAATCTAAAGATATAATCTTCTATTATACAGTCTTTACCCCTCAAGAAGAAATGAAATCTATCTTATTAGGCGATAAAGAATTAAGATTAGAGACTTTAAGAAAAGTTTTTGGTATAGATAAATATAGTAAAATAATTGAAAATGCTTTAACATTCTCAAGAATTTTAAAAGAAAGAAAGGAGGAGTTAAAAGGTTTCATACAAGACCTGGATAGAAAAGAATTAGAGCTAGACGAGTTAATTGAAAGAAATAAATCGTTTAAAAAAGAACTAGACCCATTAGAAAATGAATTAAAATCAATATTTTCAGAAATTAAAATGTTAGAAAATTCTATAAAACTAGTAGAGGGTAAATTAAAAATTATTAATGAAACTAAGAATTCTATTGAAGTTCTTAAGACAAATATACTAAATAAAGAGTTAATGATTAAAAGATTACTAAATGACTCAAACTCCTTAAAACTTAAAATAAAAGAACTAGAAAGAGATTTAAGCTCTTTAGAAAAAATAAATGAAGAATATTTAAAGAAGATTATAGTAAATGAAAAGAGTTTATTAAATAATTTAGTTAATAAGAAATCAGAAGTTATAGAGAATATAGGTAAAGTCAAATCTAATCTTAAATCTTCTGAAGAAATTATAAGGAATATAAAACTTATTGATAATTGCCCTTTATGCCTTCAAAAAGTATCACACACTCATAAAACCTCAATATTTGACCAGCAATTTAAAATAATAGAAAAAAACAAACTTGAATTGGCCATTTTAGTTGAAAATTTATCAAAAATTTCTTTAGAGATAAATAACAAAGAGATGGAAATACAAAAATTGCAAAGTAAATTATCAGAATTAGAATTATTAAAGTTAAAGTCTATTAATTTAAAAGAGTCACATGAAAGACTAAATTTAATTAACATCCAAATTAAAGATTTAGAGAATGAAATTAAAGATCTTAACTCTAAAGATTTATTTCTAATTAAAAAACTAGAATCATATAAAAATATAGAAGATGAATTTATTGAATTAAAATCAAAATTAGATGATTCAAAAAAAATTGAAAAAGAATTGTTAATCAAAGAACAAGGAGTAAAAAGTAGCATGGACAATACGCAACTATTTATTAAAAAGATTGAAGAAGAAATTAAAATTAAAAAACAATCAAAACAAAAACTTTCTGAAATATTAAAATTAATAACCTTTTTTTCAAATTCTTTGCCACATATAACATCTTTAATAGAAAAAACCTCTATGTTAAAGTTAAATCAGGAATTTAACGCATTTTTCCAAAGATTTTTTTATTTATTAATTAACACAGAAAATATTTCAGTTAAATTAGACCTCCAATTTACCCCTTTAATATCTCAAAATGGCCATGATATAGAGTACATTAACTTATCGGGCGGAGAAAAAACAGCTATAGCTTTAGCTTACAGACTGGCTTTAAATAAGGTCTTAAACACAATATATTCAACTATAAAGACAAACAACCTTATTATCCTCGATGAACCAACAGATGGCTTCTCTGAAGAGCAATTAGATAAGTTAAGGGATGTTTTAAAAGAGCTTAATACAGAACAAACAATAATAGTCTCTCATGAAAGTAAGATAGAAAGCTTCGTAGAAAATGTAATAAGATTAGAAAAAACAGGGCATATCTCTAAGGTGCATTAAAATTTATACTTAGTCTATAAACCAAATTAGCTCCAATATTTTCTGCAACTAACCACGCACCAAAATCTCCAAGATGTGGATTATTTTCATGAATTTTATATGCTAAACCCCTTATATTCCTTTTAAATTCAGAGAAGTGATAAAAATTTTTAAAATAATCAATCACACGCCTCCTCGCCATATCTTTATAATTTTCCTGGTTATTATCTTTGTTTGCCATTAATATAGAAACTTTGTCTACTAAAGTTTTTAATATCTCATCACACGGCTCTTCTCCTCTTTCAAATCTTAATATTTCTTCGTCTATTAATTGATCGTATTCCATTTTAAAGTATTTCTACAACTTTTTCCCTTGATTTTTCTCCTAAAATAATTCTAATATTTTTCTTTTTAACATTAAAATGTCTAGCTAGTAATTCAATCAAAGCCTTATTTGCTTCTCCTTTAAACGCTTGTTTTTTAACATAAACCCTTAATCTATCATTCTCTTCTAAAATTCTCTCTTCTTTTGCATTAGGAATTACTTTTAGATTAAGTTTCATATTCAAAAATTTTTTATAATGAATCTTTTTAAATTTAATGCATCATTAATTTTCTAAAATTTTCTCTCTTATTGAGTCTTCAAGGCCTTTTATTGTATACCCCCCAGAATCATCAGAGAAATAAAATATAGGTTCAGGGTAATTATTCTCAGTTGTTGTTTCGATATTAACTAAATCAACACTATACAGTTTGCAAAAAGTCTCTATTAAATTTGGATATTTAATTAAACAACTTTCAAGCGTTTTCATTTTCGTCGGAAGGAAACTCCCGCAGACTTTAGTCTGTAGAGGAATTCCGACCTCCTGTTTCTTTTTTCAGTAACATTTTTCACCTTTGAAATATTAGTAAGCGTGCGCAACGTATTTGGCGCACGCAAACTTT
>JACQNH010000056.1 GCA_016203175.1 Candidatus Woesearchaeota archaeon | reverse complement strand
TATTTTTTTAAAAGACTTTAAACTAATAAACTTTTTTTATATATTTTATATAGTTTATAGATTAAACCCTGGGGAGCTAAGTCCGAAGACAAGCTCCCTGGGAAAAAAGAGGTGATAACCTTTTATTATGATATAACTCATATATAAATTTTTCTATAGAAACTACTTTGAAATGATAACAATTTCAATCAACAAAATAAAATCTAGCTCTTAATTCAGAAGCTCTTCTAGCTCTCTCAAATTCTTTAAATTTATCTTTTGTCGCTTCTACAAGCCTTTCATAGAAAGCCCTAACTTTTTCATCAGTATCTAAAATCCCAACAGCTGGTTTTCCAGCTAGATTAAGATACTTTAAATCAGCTTCCAATCTACTTCTAGCACAATAATCACAAACCATACTAAAACCTAACCTTTTTAAGTATATAAATTATTCTAAGATTATGCAAGATAAACTCTATGAAATGTTAATAAATGAAGATGAAATTACTTGGCAGTCTATTATTTATGAATTAATAAAAACAGAGCAAATGGATCCTTGGGATATTAATATTTCTTTATTATCAAAACGTTACTTAGAAACTATAAAAGAGCTTCAAAATCTTAATTTCTTCATTTCAGGAAAAGTAGTATTAGCCGCTTCTATCTTATTAAAAATTAAATCAAATAAATTAGTAAATGAAAACATAGCTGAATTTGATAACTTGTTATTCAATAAAGAAGAAGATTTATTATCAGATGAAGAAGATTCATCAGAATTTATAGGGGAACAAAAAATACCGCCGTTACTAATAAAAACACCACAAGCCAGGAAAAGAAAAGTTAATGTAAATGATTTAATTGAAGCATTGCAAAAAGCCTTGGAAGTCGATGAACGGCGTAATATCAGAAGAAGGGATGAACGTGTTTTAAGAGAAATTGAGCTTCCAAAACAAAGAGTAGATATCTCTTCTCTGATTAAAAATTTATATATAAAGATTAAAGAATTTTTTAAAAATAATCCAAAAGTAACTTTTACTGAATTATTGCCTTCAGAAAAAAAGGAAGATAAAATCTACACATTTATACCATTACTGCATTTAGCTTCACAAAACAAAATAGATTTAGAACAACAAATACCTTTTGGTGAAATTGAGATTACAGAAGCAAAAGAAGAAAACTAATATAATTCTCAAGTGGTAACAAACCAAAGATTTATAAAACAAAATAACCCAATACAAGAGATGGTTAAAGAACAAGAATATGCCATAAAAAGGATTAATGAATGGTACACCTCTCTTTTTAGAAATAATTGTACACCAGAAATGGTAGGCAATCTTAGATTTAGAGTACAGGAGAGATTGGGACAAGAAGGAATAAAAACTCTAGAGGAATTATTTGGAGAAGATATTTTTGGAATGATTGACTTCAATTATCTTCAAAGACTTTATGAGTCCAATCCATTTTCGAAAATGTATACAATGTTAGATGGCTCTATGCAACATTTATCTCTAGGATCTGATATGATACCAGAAGGAGTAAAAAATGAATACATACAACCAACAATAGATTCTCTTACAAAAGTCAGGGACTTATTAGATAAGATAGTAATTGGAGTAAGAAAAAAAGTTGATGATAAGTTCCCAGAGGAATTAACTGATGATGATATAAGGAAAGCATTTATGTGCTCTGTTGGTAGCTTAGATAATTATTGCAGGGTTTCTATGGTATCTATGGACTCATTACTTCTTTCTCTTAGTTTTGCAACAATAAGAGGAAATATAAACCAGGAACAATATCAACACGTAGTTGAACTTTTTAATGCAATAAAAGAAGAAATGCCTAGCTTCACAAAAGTCCTTTTTGGATAGAGTAAATAATCTGGAATTATAAGAAACTTTATAAATAATTAAATAACATTATATTTTATGAATTTTTTTAATAAAATAAGAAATATATTATTAGAACCATCAAAATTTTTCTTAAATACAGAAAAAGAGAAAGGGGTAAAGGAATCTTTTATTTTCGTTTCAGTTCTAACCTTTTTTTATAGCATCATGGGTTTAATTTTACTAGTTTTATTTAAGGATTCAATAACAAATTTTTTCCTAAACCTACTTAACTTGCCAACAACACAATTTGATCTACCTAAAACAATAATAGCTGTTTTATTATCCATCCCATTCTCAATATTGTTTACATTTGTTTCTGCAGCAATATTATACGTTTGGTTAATGATTTTTAAAGGTGAAAAAGATTACCAAACGGCATATAAATTACTAGTTTATTCAAGAACCCCTAATCTATTGTTTGGCTGGATTCCAATAATTAATTGGTTTTCTTGGATTTATTCATTAATATTATTAATAATAGGAACACATGTTATTTATAAGTTTAGTAAACTAAAAACAACTTTAATTTATATTATTCCATTGGCTTTAATAACAATACTCCTAGGCATATTATTCTTAATGTTATTCTTAATTTTAGCAACACAAACAGGGCAAGTTCCCCAGAGCTTTTAAAAACTAAATCTTCACTTTTTTCTCTTTCCCACTTTTCATATCTCTTATAGTTACTTTACCTTTGTCTTTCTCTCCAATAATGATTAAATTCTTGGCTTTTATAGAATCAGCATAACCTATTTGTTTGCCTAAATTTCTCCCTAAAATTTCAACCTCAACATTATTTTCTTTTCTTAATTTATTTCCTATTTTTATAGCTTTTTTGTTCATTTTTTCGTTTACAGGAGCTATAAAATAGTCAATATCTTTATTTAAAGTAGGAATTTTTTTCTTTTTCTCCAAGAATAATTGAATTACAACATCACCCATGCCATAACCAACACCTGGAATTCCAGCTAAATCATCATATCTTCCTCCACCAGCAATGGCTCTAAACTCTTGTTCTTTGTCAAATACTTCAAAAACAGTTCCAGTATAATAATCAAAACCCCTCATAATGCTCAAATCTAGTTTACAATAATCTAAAACTCCATAATCTTTTAATAAACTAAATAATTCTTTTAATTCATCCAAAGCAGAACTTTTAATTTTGATTTTATTTAAATCTTTAATTTTTAATAATTTAAATAATCCATTTATTTGTTCTTCATTTATATCTTTACTTTTCAATTCTTTTTTAATTTCTTCATCAGAATACTTACAAATTTTGTCTAATATCCTGTAAATATCTTTTAAATTTTCTTTATTAATCCCAATATTTAATAATAAATCTTCCATTAATCTTCTATTACTTATCCTAACAAAAAAATCTTTTTTGCTTAATCCAAATTCCTTCATAATATCAACACTAGTGGAAATAACTTCAGCATCGATCATTAAATTTTTACTTCCTAAACAATCCAAATTATATTGAAAAAATTCTTTTTTACGTCCAAGTTGACTCCTTTCATATCTTAAACATCTTGATATAGAATA
>JACQNH010000061.1 GCA_016203175.1 Candidatus Woesearchaeota archaeon | reverse complement strand
CTTGGTTTTTTGTTGTTTCTTGTGACTTGTTTTATGAGCCACTTAATCCTACTTTTGTTTAATTTTACCATAGGACTAATGGAGAACTCACTTATAAAACTAGTGCGAAATAATTTCCGGACACCACACATCTTTAGAATAGCGATAAGGTTAAATATTAGTAATTTTTAACTAAATTTATGAAAAAAAGAGAATTTGATGTTATTGTTATTGGTGCTGGATCTGGTTTAATTATTTCATCTTATGCTGCTAATAAAGGTTTAAAGGTCGCTATTATTGAAGAAGGGCCTTTTGGCGGTACTTGTTTGAATAGGGGTTGCATTCCAAGTAAAATGTTGATTCATGTAGCTGATGTTATTGAAAATATTAAAAGGGCTAATTTATTTGGTATAACAGCTGAAGTTAAAGATATTAATTGGGGAAAGATTCAGAAATGGGTTTGGGGTACTGTAGATCCCTCTGCTAAAGGCATTGAAGAAGCAAATAAAAATGCTAAGAATATTACTGTTTATAAATCTAGAGGGGAATTTGTTGATAAAAAAGTTTTAAAAGTTAAAGATGAATTAATAACTGCTGAAAGGATATTTATTTGTGCAGGTACCAGACCGCAAGTTCCTAATTTTGAAGGGTTGAGGGATATTAATTATATTACTTCTGATGAGGCTTTAAGATTAGAGAAACAACCTAAAAAGTTGGTTATAGTTGGTGGAGGGTATATTTCTGCCGAATTAAACCATTTCTTTTCTTCTTTAGGAACGGATGTAACTGTTGTTTATAGGGGGGATATATTATTAAAAAATGAAGATACGGAAATAGCTGAGGCATTTACAAAAATTGTTTCTAAAAAATATAATGTTATGTTGAATACGGATATTGTAAGATTTTCTAAGAGTGGAAATAATATTAAAGTTATTTTAAAACAAAATGGAAAAGAAAAAGAAATAATTGTTGATACAGTTTTAATGACAACTGGAAGGGTACCAAATACCGATATATTAAAGGTTGAAAATTCAGGCGTGAAAACTAAAAACGGTTTTGTTGTAGTTGATGAATTTATGGAAACTAATATTCCTGGAATTTTTGCTATTGGAGATATAGTTGGGAGATATCAGTTTAAGCATAGTGCTAATTTAGAGGCAAATTATTGTGCTTATAATGCTTTTAACCCTTCTAAAAAAATTAAGGTTGATTATAGTGCAATGCCGCATGCTATTTTTACTTCCCCTCAGATTGCTGGTGTTGGTTTTACAGAGCAAGAATTAAAAGAGAGAAAGATTAAATATTTAACTGGGAAGTATAATTACTATAAAACTGGTATGGGGAAGGCAATGGAAGATAAAGATGGGTTTGTTAAGGTTTTAGTTGATCCTAAGAGAAAGGAGATTTTAGGGTGCCATATTTTAGGTCATGATGCATCTACTTTAATTCAAGAGGTTATTGTTGCAATGAAAAATAAATTAGGTATTGAAGGGATTACTGATACTGTACATATACATCCTGCTTTGCCTGAGGTTGTTTTGAGGGCTTTTTATTCTATAAAAGGGATTAATGAGTAGTTTTAGATATTAAATAAAATATTTCATTTTCGTATTCTAAAATTTTGTAATTATAATTTAATCTTTTTAACATCAATTCAAACCATTTTCTTCTTGGATAATGCATCTTTTTTCTTCCTAAGGTTATTTTTGAGAAGCTTACTATTAAATAATTAGCGTTAATATTTTTAATTATTTCTTCTGATAACTTATACTCTTTTTTTGACTCTAATAGATCTATAAATTTAAATAAAAATGCTAAATCTGTTTTTATTTCTGGAATTTTTTGGAATAGATTTATTGCTTTAATTTCAAAATCAAATTCACTGAAATTATTTTTAATGCTTTTAAAATACTCTTTTATTAAATTTAATTCTTGACATTGTATATCTAAAGCGTAATATTTGATGTTTAAGTTTTTCATGAATATTAAAGAGAACGGATTTAAACCGCAAGCTAAATCTTGAATTGTTTTAAATTTTGGTAAATTCTTGTATAATTCTTCATAAATCTCTAATCTTTCTTTTGTTGATCTATGAGTTTTTAAAATATTTTTATGTGCTTCTAGGTTAAATTCTTTTTTATTTAAACTTTCTAAGATTTCATTTAAGTAAATTTCTCTTTTTTTAATTGCATTTTTGATTTGAAAACTTCCATATAATCTTCTTAATTCTTTTCTAGCTTCTTTAATTAATAATCTTTCATTTTTTGCTTTAATTTTGTTTATAATATATTGAATAAAAGAATCTTGTAAAGAACTTAGCTCTTTTTTTTCTTTAATTTTTTTAATTATATCCATAAATTATTCTTTAACTTCAACTTCTATGTTTACTTCGTCTGGAATTGGAACGCGCATTACTAGCCTTAAAGCTCTTTCATCAACACCTAAATCTATTAATCTTTTGTGAATTCTCATTTCAAATTTGTCAAAGTAGTTCTTTCCACCACCATCTGGGCCCTTTCTTGTTTGATGGACTAGCCTTTGAGTTGGTATTGGAACTGGACCGTAGATTTTAGTTTTTGTTTTAGATGCAATGTCCTTTATACTATTACAGACTTCATTTATTTTGTCTATATTTGTACTTGCCAATTTAATTCTTGCTTTTTGCATATTACTAATTCTCTAGAAATGATTTATAAAGGTATCTTTTTAATGAGCTTTATGATTAAGGCAATAATTTTTGATTATGGTGGGGTACTTACGGTTGAATCTAGTCTAAGGGATTTTGGAGAGATGTATGCGCTTAAATTAAAAGTAGATGTTGAAAGTTTTTGTAGACTATTAAAGGAAAATTGGGAACGTGCAAAAGTTAGTGAAATAAGTTCTAATTTATTTTGGGATAATTTATCAAAGTTTTTAAATATTGATGCAAAGATTTTTAGAAAGGATTTTATGGAATTTTTTAGTTTGAATAAGGAAAGACTGGAATTTGTTAGGAAATTAAATGGAAAATATAAGTTGGGTTTGTTATCAAATACTCTTGAGGATTGGATGGAGGAAAATATTAAGAAAAATAAATTGAATGAGTTGTTTGATGTTATTGCCACTTCTTATAAAAGTAAAATTGCTAAGCCTAATATGGTTGTTTATAAGGAAGTTGTTAATAAATTGGGTATTGGGGCTGATGAATGTATCTATGTGGACGATCAGGAGAAAAATATCCCTCCGGCTAAAGAATTGGGAATGAAAACAATTTTATTTAAAAATTTAAAACAATTAAAAGCGGAATTAAGATCTTATGGTGTAGAGATTTAGCTGTTGCATTTAGCCAATCCTCTTTTTTCTAAATACTGTTGATGGTACTCTTCTGCTTCATAAAATGTAGTTGCTAGTTTAATTTGTGTTACTATTTTGTTTTTAGATAGTTTTTCTTTTGATTTTAAAGCGGTATTTTTTTGTTCTTCATTATGATAGAAAATTACTGAATTATATTGAGTACCTATATCTGGGCCTTGTTTGTTTAAAGTTGTTGGGTCATGAATTTCCCAAAATGTATCTAAAAGTTTTTCATAAGAAATTTTTGAAGGATCGTAAATAATTTCAACAGCTTCGACATGGCCTGTTTTTCCCGTACAAACGTCTTCGTATGTTGGATTTTTTAAAGTTCCGCCAGTATAACCTACTTTTGTGGAGATAACGCCTTTAGTATGACGAAATTCTTCTTCTACGCCCCAAAAACATCCTGCTGCAAATGTTGCTTTTTCTGTTTTCATTTGTATTTATGGAACATTCCTTAAATTGCTTTATAATTTAAAAGAAAAAATTTAAATCTTTTTTTGAACTAAATCTATGCACATACCAGCTGCAACTGTAGAACCTGCATCTCTAATTGCAAATCTAGCCATATGGGGAATAACACTTTGCTTTTCTATGACTAATGGCTTTGTAGGTTTTACTTTTATAACTGCAGCATCACCGTTCTTTATGAAGTCTGGTTTTTCCTGCAATACTTCACCCGTAGCTGGATTTAATTTTTTAACAATTTCTGTAATTTGACATGCTACTTGTGCTGTGTGAATGTGGAATACTGGTGTGTAACCTGCGCTTATAACTGTTGGGTGATTTATAACAACAATTTGTGCTGTGAATTCTGTTGCAATTGTTGGGATATTATCTACTCTTCCTAAAACATCTCCTCTTTCAATGTCTTTCTTTTGTACACCTCTTACATTGAAACCAACATTGTCACCTGGCAAAGCTTCTTGTAATTGTTCATGATGCATTTCTATTGTTTTAACTTCTCCTGTTACACCTTTACCTTCTCTTCCAGGAACTATGATTACTTTATCATTAATTTTCATTACGCCTGTTTCAACTCTACCAACTGGGACTACACCAATACCTTGGATATTATAAACATCTTGGATTGGAAGTCTTAATGGTAAATTAACTGGCTTTTCCGGTTCTTTGAACAGATCTAATTGTTCCTTTAAAGTTGGTCCTTTGTACCATGGCATATTTGTTGATTTTTTAACAATATTATCTCCTTGGAATGCTGAAGCTGCTATGAAGGTTATTTGATCTTTTTTGTAGCCAACACCTGCTATTAATGTTCCAACTTCTTCTTTTACTTTATTAAATTTAGCTTCATCGTATTTGACCATGTCCATTTTATTTAATAAAACTGCTAATTGATTTACACCTAAGGTCTTACATAAGAATGCATGCTCTCTTGTTTGTGGTTCAACGCCTTTTGCGGCGTCTACAACTAAAATACCAACTTCAGCTTGAGAAGCACCTGTAATCATATTTTTAATAAAATCTCTGTGACCTGGTGCGTCTATAATTGTATAATCATATTTTTGAGTCATGAATCTTTGGTGTGATAAGTCTATTGTAACTCCTCTTTCTCTTTCTTCTTTAGAAACATCCATGATAAATGCAAATTCAAAACCTGGTTTACCTAATTCTTGGGCTTTTTCTTTTAATTTTTTTAATGTTTGTTCATCTATAATTCCACCATCGAATAAAAGTCTTCCAACTGTAGTTGATTTTCCATGGTCTACGTGACCTACAAATATGATATTAATGTGTGGTTTTGCTCTTGCCATTTTAACTTAAACTCCCTTAATTTGATGTAAGAAGGGGTTAATAGCTACTTTATAAACTTTTGGGTTTTTTGTGCATTTGGGCTTTTTGTGCTTTAAAACAATTAAAAAAGTCCCTGCCGGCGGGATCGAACCACCAGTCTCTCGGTATCGGCTGTCTGTTTTTCATCCTTAGCTTATGCTTTAAGTCTAACAGCGAATTTATCTACAGCCGAGGGTTTTACCATTAAACTAGGCAGGGTTTATGTTTATTTTAAATTCATGTTTTTAAATATTCTCTTTTTTAGTTTTGATAGGAAGGATAAATTTTATATACCCTCTTTTTGACTTTATCTAATATGAATCTTGAGAAAATATCAGAAAAGGTTAATCCTATATTAGATAGAAAGGAATTAGTTTTTAATGCTTTATTTGATTCTTGTACTTTATCTAAGGTTAATGCTAAAAAAGAACTAGCAAAACTTTTAGGTGCTGATGAAAATTTGATTGTTATTAAAAAGATAGTTCAAAGATTTGGTGAAGGAAAAGGTAAAATTCATGCTATGCTTTATTTAAATAAAGAAACTTTGGATAAAATAGAGATTGTTCATAAAAAAGCTAAAAAGAAAGTGGAGGAAAAGCCTGCTGCATAAAAATGGCAAAGAAGAAGGTTAAGAATAAGAAACCATCTCAAAAATGGAAGCATTACTCTTTAGAGGGTGGAATTTTGAAAAGGAAGCAATATTGTCCTAAATGTGGGCCTGGAACTTTTTTAGCAATACATAAAGATAGACAAACTTGTGGTAGTTGTGGATATACAGTTTTTTCTGAAAAGAAATAATAGATTTTAAATTATTTTTTATAACTTAATTTTTAGTATTTTCCAAAACCTTTTCCTTCTTCTGCAATGTATTTAACACATCTTCCTTTTCTTGATCTTGTACCTTCAGAGCATTCATAATCTGGACTCCATTCATAACAAGGATCTCTGTCAAATTCTGTACCACAAACTTTGTAGAAATAGTTTTTCCCAGAATCAGTTCTATCTCCTGGATTGCATTCGTTTATGCAGCCTAATTGAATAGATCTATAAGCGGTTTCTCCTAGTCTGTTTAACTCTTTTGCTAAAGGAGTAATTTTAGTAAAATCCCCACAGGCTGAAATACCACATCTTTCATTATTTGGGCAATCATAAGGTTCAGACCATTCTGTACAACCATCGTTATTTATATCATTACAGATTCTTTCTTGATTGAAGTAACAGGCTGTATCACCTGAATAGCATTTATTTGAGCATGCTGGAATGTCTATAGCAGCTGCGGATTTATAGAAACTTACTCCTGGAATCTCTTCTCCTTTAACTTGAGCTATTAAATATCCTGTTGTGTTTGAATTAAGGTAGATCATAACTGAGAATAAGCCATATACTAAAATTGCTATAAATATGATTTTTAGAATATTATTCATTTTACCTCTTTTATTAATTATGTAATGAAAAACCATTATATAAAGGTTATTATCAGTGAAAATCTAAAAGAACAAACTTTTTAAATGCATTAAATCAAAAAGTATTATGGAAGGCGTTATTTCAAGTTTTAGAGGAAGCAGAAGAACTAAATCAAATACTCAAATGGTTTTAAAGGTTGAAAAATTTGAGAATAGAGAAAAGGCAGCTTCTTTAATTGGAAGGGCTGTAATTTGGAAAAGCCCCGCTGGAAAAGCAATAAAAGGAAAAATTACAAATGTTCATGGCAATTCTGGTGCTTTGAGAGTAAATTTCGAGAAAGGGATGCCTGGCCAAAGTGTATCTCAAAAGGTGAGTGTGGAATAAATGGTTACTTTAAGAAAAGCTAAATGTTATAGAAGAATAAAAAGGGCCTATACTAGAAAGTCTAAATTTAAAACTAAAAGTTATGTTAAAGCAATTCCTCAGTTGAAGATAATTAGGTTTACAATGGGGGATCAAAGGAAAAGAAGAGCTTATTTAGTAAGTTTAGTTTCTAATCAAGATTTTCAATTGAGACAAAATGCCTTGGAATCTTCTAGAGTATTTGTGAATAAACATTTGCATGATAATTTAGGCCTGAATTATTTTTTTAGAATTTTAGTTTATCCGCATCATGTTTTAAGGGAAAATAGAATGTTAACGGGTGCTGGTTCAGATAGAATGCAAAGGGGTATGCAAAAGGCTTTTGGTGCTCCTGTAGGAATAGCTGCGCAGATTAAAAATGGACAAAAGGTTATGGAAGTAAATGTTGATGAAAAGGATTTAAGTATTGCAAGGCATCTTCTTAAAAAATCAACTGCAAGACTACCCGGAACTTATTCTGTGATAGTTAAAAAAATTTAATACTTTTTTTTAATACTTTTCTGAATAATTTTATCTTTGCTTTTTGGAACTGCAAAATAGAATAGAATACCCAGATTTCTTTCTTCTTTAAAGTAAGCAACTATATAACCTATTGATTTTATTATTAAACCAAATAAAACTAAATTAATATCCCTTGTCCATAAGCCTATAATTATAATCGAGTAGCCTGCGAAATGGAAAGGGATTTGAATTTTAGCTAAATATAGTTTTATCAGCATATCGTACCAATTTCTTTTATTTTTAATTTTATGGCTTAAAGAGTAAAATGTTCCTATTATTGGTAAAATTAAGCCTAGAATAATCCAGATTATATTATGAAACCATAAACCGAAGGCGATAAAACCAAATCCAGCTATGTTCAAAATGAGGTTTAAGGGATTTTTTTGAGAAAGTAATATTTTTTTCTTTAATTTTTCTATGTTCACTCTAGACCCACCTCTTCTAACTTTAATTAAATTTGGAGATCATCTTATAAATCTTTCTTAAATTGTTAACCATTTTAAAGTAGTATAAAAAGAAAATTATTTAAACCTTGTTTTATGGCTAATTGTATGGATATAGAAGAATTTCATAATAGTTTAATAAAAAATTTGAGTAAAATTTCTGATGATTTAGATGTAAATTTAGATTCTTTAAATAAGTTTGGATTGATTAAACAATTGGATAAAACTCTTGAATCTGAAATAATTTTGAATAATCTATTTTTAACATCTCAATTAATGAATAATTTAGACTATAAAGAAAGAACTAGATATTTAATTTTGAAAACTAAAAAATTGAGAAAACAAATTTTAGATGCTATTAATAGGAAGTTGATTTATTAGTTATTTAATTCTTCTTAAAGCTAGATTCATTGCAGCTTCCCTAGGTATAATATTTTTCTTTTTTGCTTCTTTTAAAACTAAGTCTGTATTATTTTTAATTTTTCTTTCTACTAGTCTAAGCATTGATTTTGGGTTATATCCTTTATATTCTGCATAAGAGCTAATTACCCCGCCTGCATTCGCTACAAAATCAGGAACTACTAAAATTCCTTTTTTGTGTAGATATTTTTCTACTTCTATTGTCATGGGTATATTTGATCCTTCTATGATTAATTTTGCTTTAACTTTATCTTTGTTTTTTTCATTTATTAGATCTGGAATTGCTGCTGTTACTAAAACATCTACATCTAAATTGATAATATCTTGAGTTGGGAGAATTTTGCAACCTGGATATTTTATAACTGTTCCTAATTTTTTTTTAATTTCTTCTAATTTTTTAAAATCAAATCCATTTTCTAGGTAGCATACCCCTTTTGAATCTGAAGTTGCAACTATTTTAATTCCATCTTCTGCTAAGTATTTTGCTACAAAACTTCCAACATTACCAAAGCCTTCTATTGCTATTTTAATTTTTTTAATATCCCATCCTAAATGTTGAACTGCGATTTTTAATGCATGATAAACTCCAAAACCTGTTGAACCATATTCATGAGGAATGCCACATTTTTTTCCTGGCTTAACACACATATTAGCTGGTTTTCCAGTACAAGAGCGCCATGAACCATTAGCCTCTGCAAAAACTCTCATCTCTTCTTCTGCAGTATTCATATCTGGCGCTGCTACATACATTTTAGGACATAAAGGCTTTAGTGCTTCTGAAAATGCACTTATAATATCAAATTTTTGTTTTTGTGTTAGATTTTTTACATCAGCAACTATACCGGATTTTGCTCCCCCAAAGGGTAAATCTGCCATTGCACATTTAAATGTCATTGTTCTTGCTAATCTTGCTACTTCATCAACTGTGACTGAAGGGGTCATTCTAATTCCACCTTTTCCTGGGCCCCTTTTTGTATTATCTATTACTAAGAAACCATGCATTTTTGTTTTTTGGTCATAAACTTCTAGAATTTTTTCAGGGCCTAAATCGTCAAAATTTATCATCTTTTTTCAATTTTAGGGAGTTTAGAGATTATTTAAATGTTGCCTTTAATGTACATTGTTGCATCTACGGGACTTGGGCAAATGAAAAAAATTAAGTTTTCTTTCTTGGTGGTTTATCCCCCCTCGCAGATTTTAAAAAGAAGGAGGACTTTAGTTGCTAAACAACTAATTAAGTGCATCTAATCAGGGTTAGAACACATAAATTTTTGTAGGGGCTGAAAAATCATTTCCAACTTTCTTTAAAACTTTTTTCAAAGGTGCTGTAATCATCCGTAATCTCTTCTCCTTTCTGTATATCTTGTATTGCTTTTGTTACAACTTCTTTTTCATTTTCGTCGGAAGGAAACTCCCGCAGACTTTAGTCTGTAGAGGAATTCCGACCTCCTGTTTCTTTTTTCAGTAACATTTTTCACCTTTGAAATATTAGTAAGCGTGCGCAACGTATTTGGCGCACGCAAACTTT
>JACQNH010000007.1 GCA_016203175.1 Candidatus Woesearchaeota archaeon | reverse complement strand
TCCTAATCCTACCGTTACATTTTGCGGGGGATTTGCAATAGATGCAATTCATTGAGGTCGCCTCCTTTTTCCTAATAATGGGTCGATCTTAACCCCCCCAAAAATTTGCCCAATCAAACTTTTATCGAAAATTAGATAGATTTTAAGCTTAAAAAACTAGCCACACTTAACCTGACGGTCTACTTCACATAAGTTTTTTTAATTCCCATTCTACTTTTTCTTATTGCATAATTAACAGGATTTTTTATCAGTTTGCATAAATTATCAGGTGCACAAATCCCAATTCCTACGTAATAATTTTTATTGTCGCAATTTGGGGGCAACTGTGCTTTTTGTCTTGAAGCCCATGAAATCTGTGACAAGATATAACCATCTCTTAAAGGTTCAGGATTCTTCTTATTCCATTTTAATATAAATTCCTTAATGCTTTCCATATTCCAACCAACAGATCTTAAATAATTAATTAAAATAAAAACAAACCTTTTCTTCCCATCCTTTAAACCTTCTAAACCTAATTTCATGCAAGGAGGAAAATGATCAACAGAAATAGCATCTTTTGGAGCGCTAAATTCCTTTGCCCTAACAAACTCTTTCAAATCTTCTTTTTTATTTTTTATAGCCCAGTCAAATGCTTGTACCATTAAACTCCCAGCTTCTCCTTCGTTTTTATTTTTATTATCTAAGAATTTTACATCAAAATCTAAATTATTTATTTTGGCATTTTTCAAATTAAAATTTTTTATATTTTCAGGTTTCAAAGGCACGCTAACTAAACCAGTTTTTTCGTTTATAGAATAAGGTGCTCTAAATAAATGTCTAGGTGAAATTAAAACAGAATCTATATCAGCAACCAAAAAAGGATTAAATTTTCCTTCTTTAACTAAACCTTTTAAAGGGATATTTAAATTTTTAGAAATCTCTTCAACAGCATTTAAAGATAAAATTTGTTCACTTAAATATTCTTTTATCATTTCCTTTAAATAAGAAGCAATTACTCTTACACCCTCAGGAAATAATAACTTAGTTTCAAAATTATTTACATTCGAAGGAAAAGATTCATATGGGACTAAAATATGAAAACCGGAACCGCCGGAAAATTTTACAAATATATTTTTAATGTTATGAAATTTCAAAGCTTCTATAACCAAATAAGCCCCAACCTTTGAATATTCAACGAATTTAGAATCAATGTCGATTAACAATTCCCACCCTAATCTTAGATTATCCATTTCCCTTTTTGTAATCCCTGATTGAAGTTGTAAAGGATCCAACCATCTTTCAACAGAAAAATGAAAAGAAGTTGCTCCTTGTTTTGCTAATTCATTGACATCAGCATCATATTGTATTATATCGGGTCTTTTTCCAAAACCCTTATCGCCAAATTTAACAGCAACCTCTCTATTAGCAGATATTCTAACAATCTCTTTCTGTACATCTTTCCTAGAATAATGTTTTAACACAGAATCCATTAATATTAAATGTTTTACAAATTTAAAAATCTACTTATTTGCTTCTAAAAATTCCAATTTCATTGAAGGATTTTCAAGATTTTTGTTTCTTTTGCCATTTTTCTTTGTTTCCATTTAGTTAATAGTTATTAACTTAAGGTTAATAGTAGTATTAAAACCTTTCAGTTTCACATCTTTCTAGAATAACGCTTTAATATGCCCAAGAACTAAAAAGTGAGGATTATTCATAAACTATCTGTTTCGTAATATCAATAAACTCTTTACAAATTTTCTTTAATTCTTCAAGCTTTGCTTCATCTTTAACAGAGATTTCTACACCATAAGTATAATTCTCTCTAAGATCAATAATGTTGTTTTCTTTGATTTCTTCCATTTCTTCGTATTCCAATAACTCAATAAATTTTTCATCAAATAGAATTTTATTGTTTTCTTTGAGATATTTTATTAAAGAAACAGTGCATGTTTGATTTGCTGATTCGTATCCAAATTTAGCGATAATGGCTAAGAAACAATGATAAATACAATAAAAACCAGCTGACATTGACCAATCAGAAAATCCAACCTCTTTAAAGCGAGTTATCCCCTCTAAGTTATGTTCTGCTTTTACGAGATGCTTCTTCGCTTCATCAACACTTGGATTAACTTTTAATAAACCTCTATGTTTTGGTCTTTTGCCTAGTTTTTTGCATTCTTCAATTTCTTTCTTAGCTTTGTTCAAACACATTCAATATGTTTAAAGGCTTGAGACATTTTTTATGATCTCCACATATTTTTCTTGTCCATAAAGAACAATTGCATTTTTAGCTATATCTATTACGGCTTTGTCTTTCTTTTTAAGATTCTCCAACAGATCTTTATGAGTTAACTTAATGGCATGGAGCTTCTTAGGTAATATCTCTTCTTTCTTTTTGAGGATTTTATTCACCTCTATAATATCTTTATGTTCTATCACTATTATAATATCAATATCCTTAGCTTGAATATAGTTTTTGATAGCAGAGCCAAACATCATAACTATCCGATTTTTTTTAAATAGTTCTTTGAATTCCTCTTTCCATCGTTTGAAATTGTTGGCTTCATCAGCAAGCAGAAAGGTAATTAGGCTTTTCACGTAAGTATCTTCTAGATTCAGCTTATAGGTTATAGATTTTCCGATTATTTTGCTTATGACTAAATTCTCTTTGATGAGTCGCTTACATATTTTCTGAGCTCCAACATGGCTGATCTTGAGAACTTTACTTATTAAATTGGCATTGTAAAAACTAGTAAAATCTTTGAATAAGAGCAATAGAGTTTCTCTTTCTTTTGTGGTTAAAGATAGCATTGTAACACCAAGTTACTATATAGAAACTATGAATTACTATATAAATGTTTTGGTGTAACACTATTTCCAGACATCACAGCACATCTCGTGGTTTTTCCCATTACTTTTTCATTAAAACTGTTAACTCTTTTTGTAAATCCCTAGCGTAAGAAATTAAATGGCCCACTCTTTGTGCAAGCTGTTCTTCAATATGCGTTAATTCTTTAATCTGGTTCTCCACAACTGCAATAGCTTCTTTAGAATCCTTTTTAACACAAACCCCCGCCCCAACACCCATTAGAACCTTGCTCGTATCCTCAATATTCCCTTCTAAAAATATAGATGCACCTAAAGGGACTAGTATTTTATTTCCCTTCTTAATCTTCTGAATGTCAATTAAAGATTCATTAAGCTTGGCAAGTTCTTGTGTTTGCTGCCAGATATTATTTAGTTGCTCTTGTATTTGTTGAATCTGTTGATTTACTAGCTGAATCTCTGCGTACTTTTCCTGCAGCTTTTTCTTTTGATCCTTCTTTTCGTTTTTTTGTTCCATCTTCTATTTTAATTTTTAATTCTTTAAAAGCATTAACAATATCTTCATGAGAAGCATTCTTCTTAATTTTAATCTCTTTTTCCAAAGGTTCTAAATGCATTACATTACACCTTTTTCTTTTAACTTGACCATCAATCATGACAAAATTATTATCTACATTATCAATTACAACTATAGTTTTTCCTGCATCCTTCCCGGCAATTTTAACAGCTAATTGTCCAGCTTTCATTTTTGTCCTCTAACTAAATTTTTTATTTTCAATCTCATACATTTTGAACATAAATTTCCACCATAAGGTCTGTTAACTTTCTTTTCACTTTTTGATACGTTCTTATACTCTCGGGATTTGAATTTTTTAATACCTTTCAGAATAGTCTTGCAAGAACTGCATTTAGGTAATTGAGCAGGTCTTTCTTTAAAATGTATATTTACCCCTCTACTAGTTTTTACATAAATTTTCCTTAAACTCCTTACTCTTAAACTTCTTCTTACCATAATTTTTCCTTATCAATACACTTTTAAAACCTTTCTAATCAATGAATTAAAAGCTACGGCTAATATAAAATAAACCCAAAACCAGCTTAAACCATAAAATTTAATGGGTTTATTGCTTACTCTAATCTCTTTTACAAATTCATCATTAATTATCTTTATAGGTGGCTTATACTCATTTTTATTTGTTATTACTACTTCATTTACATAAAGCTTGTCCTGCTTCTCATTTTTTATGGTAAACTCTAAATTATACAATCCTTCTTTACCTTTCATAACCCATTTAGCAACAGGATCAGCTTGTTTGGTATCTTTATCTAAGATTTCCAAACCTTCAGGTACATTCAACATAATAGTAGAATTAAAACTTTTAACCTCAATCTCAACACTAAATTCTTCAGTAGGTTTCAAAGGTTCATAACTTAAATTATTTGCCAGCCACCCAAAAATTATCAGCATTGGAATTAAAGTAATTAACATAGGTTTCATGTTTTGTCTAAACTGTACACCCATTTTTTCAAAGGATTCTTTTTGTAATTGTTTTACTTTTTCTACATCATGTTGATATTCTTTCATTTGTTTTTGAATATCTTTCATTTCCTCTCTTAATTTTTTGACAAGTTCCTGATTTGTTGTATATTTATAGATCAGAGTTATTAGTAACGTAATTAAAAGAGTAATAATAACTATAAACCAAAAAGGAGATAGCACCTTAAGCAAAGGCTTCAAAACAGGATCCAGAATAAAATTTAAAAAACTAAAAAGATGCTTGGTCATTTTAGCCCCCCATCATTTTTCTTAAACCAGGATACATATCCATCATATGTTGTTGAGCAATCATTTCATATAATTGATAAACAATCATGACACTTAACAAAATACTAGTTCCAGCAGCTAAAGCCCCCATTAAATCAGCAACAGAAGCTAAAAGTCCAATTGCCAATCCCCCCATTGCTGTTAAAGGAGTTATGTATCTGCTTAATAACTGTTCCATTACCCTAACATCTTTTCTAAACCCGGGAATTTGTAAACCCGAACTCATCATTTGTCTTGCTTGAGAATTTGCATCCATTCCAGAAGTTTGCACCCACAATAATGAAAATATTAGAGCCCCAACCATCATTATTACAATGTAAACAATTGCCTGCATTATATCAATACCTGTAATAGAACTAGCTAATATTTTATCAATAATTCTAGGTGGGTTTAACCAACTTACAAGTCCCGAAACAGGTACGCCCCCAGAAAAAGTTCCTAAAATGGGTTTTCCAGCACCTTCTAATACTTTAGCCCACAATTGTATATTTGCTAACAAAGCTGCAATTAATATAACAGGAATATTTGAAGTATACAAAAATTTCAAAGGCCATCTTATTCCATGCCCCCTTATTCTCCCAAAAGATAATGGAATTTCAACCTTCATAGCTTGTGCATAAACAGAAATTGCTAATACTACTAAAGTTGCAGCAATAGCAAATAAAGCTAAAGCTGCTTCACTAGGATTTCTATTTAACAAGGAAATGATTAAAACCCAGACCTTTCCAACAGGAGGCTGGCCAGAACCAAAAGCCCAAGCACCAGAAGCAGATAAAGGAGAAAATGCTCTTACAATTAATTCAGTAGCAACACCAGCAACGATAAATAAAGAAATTCCAGAACCAAAACCCCATTTCTGTATAATCTCATCCATCATTAATACAACTAATCCTCCTAAAAATAATTGGGATATTATAATTAAAGGAGAAAAACCAGCTTGAGGCACTAACCCCCCTAATAAAACCATTATCACCGCCTCGACTATAATCATAACTATAGAAGCAAATTTCTGAGAGCCTTGAAATAATTTTCTTCCATCTTGTGTAGCTAAATCAAATTTCAAAATACCAGATCCATTTAATAATTGCATTATGATAGAAGCAGTTACAATTGGCCCGATGCCTAAAGTCATTACAGTTCCAATATTTGCAGCTAAGATTAATGCTAACTGTTCGAATTGTATTGTTCTAGAAGGATCCAGTCCATATAAAGCAATATTAGATAAAATAAAAAAAGCAACTAAACAAATTAAAGTCCACTTTAACTTTTCCTTAAATGGTAAATGTTTTTGAGTAGGTCCTTTAATCTCTGGTAAATTTAATAATAAATTCTTAAAAGCTCCCATATTATTTTATTATAACATCTCCCTTTGCATTCTTAATCTTTTCAACAGCACTTTTTGAAGCCTTCTTTACAATAATTTTGACAGGTCTACTAACCTCTCCTTTTCCAAGTAATTTTGTATACCCTAATTTTGTTAAATCAATTTCATTCTGATCAGGTAAATCTCTTATATTAATTGGCACTTCTTTTATCTTCATAATAGAACTAAAACCAACCTTTCCAAAATATTCTCCCCCATACTCTTTCAATACAGTAAACTTCTTATGAGCAGATCTTTTACCCGCTCCAGCCATCCCAGATCCACCCTTGCTCCCCCTTCCCCTGTGCTTCTTTTTAGCAAAACCATGGAACTTAGAGCCGCGCATTTTTTCTCTTTTCTTTCTCCTTCTGACTACCATTATATCATTCTCCTTATTAATTCATTAATATGATCCTTTCTATACCCCAAAGCTCCGCCCATTGAGTAAGGCTTTTTAATTCCCCCACTTTCAAGTCCCTTTCTAGGGGGGCTCAATCTAAAAAATGTCTTTAGTCCGGGAATATCTTTCAAACTTTTCTTTCCTGAAAAAAATTCATTACCAAAATCTTCGATACTTAACTTGGTTTTTTGCATTAAATACTCTTTCGTTAGTGGCTTGTTTCCAGGCAATCTTCCCTTTTTCTCCAGTAAAATTTTAAAAGTATCTGAATCGATCTCACCCCAAGTTAAAAAATCCTTAGCTTTTTGAATCATACCTAAATAATTCTTTGAATTAGGTACAACAGTACAATTATTTGCTTTATACAATCTTAACATTTTCATAGTGTCATCTATTCGAGAATTTAATTTTGCTGGCCCCCTTAACCTTATTACTGCTAAAATGTTACTACTTTTCTTTTCCATTTTCCTTCACACCTAAAACCTTCTCTTCTTCAGGGTTTATTTTAACTTCGCTTAACTGCTTTAATGCATCAAAGCAAGCATAAACAACATTTAATTTAGAAGCTGTTGTACCCTCTGTTCTAGCATAAACATCTTTAACACCAGCTAATTTTAATATCTTCTGGCAACTATCATTAACAACTAAACCAGAACCTTTAGGCGCTGGCATTAAAGTAATTCTTATACTCCCGCATTTACCCATAACTGAAAAAGGTATAGAATGCATTGTTCCGCAATGACAATCCCATGAACCGCAACCTCTTTTGATCTTCATAATATTTAATTTAGCATTTCTCAAAGCCTTTTCTCTTGCAGGAACAGTTTCTTTGGCCTTTCCATTTCCAAGCCCAATAAGACCCTCTTGATTTCCAACAACAATAGCAGTTTGAAACTTAGGTTTATTCCCCTCAGCAGTTTTTTTCTGAGTTTGCTTCCATATAGAACTTTTACCGCCACCAAACTTCCCCTTTGACTGTCCAATCTCTAAAAAATCAGATGACAAATTAGAAACAAGCATATCTACAATTTCGCTTTCCATTATCCTATTTCCACTGCTAAGAATCTCTTCTACGCTTTTCATCTTTCTTTCTTTCACAAATTTACCAAGCTCAGTTTTAGGTGTCCAACTAGTAGGATCAAATTCTTTCCTCATTGATACTCCAGTTTCTCCCTCATAACCTCTTCTTTCTTTCTTTCTCATTTTCCACCTTTAACTTTTGGGATTATAACCTCAAAATCCCTTTTTATTTGGTCTTTAGTCTTAGTATGTTCTCCTTTTAACCTCTTCTCCTCAGGAAAAATTTCTTTTGAGTGCGGTACCTTTAATCCACCATCAACAATACCCTTTAAAGCAGCAAACAACACAGAACCCTTTACAATCGAGTATAAACCAGTATCTAAAACAGCCTCTTGAATCTTTTTCTCCTTTGCTAATTTGCTCGCATATAAACCAGTTAAATAAGCAGCAGGTATATTTTTGCAAGAATGGTTCCAACCCAATTTCTTTAAAGCCTTAGAACTTATTGTTAGTAAAATTTTATCTCCCTTCGGGTCAAAATTTGAAAACTGTAGTTGTAAATATCTATTGCTCCTTCTAATTGTAACTCTAGTTTTTTTGGATTTTAATAGCTTTAATCTCCTTTCATAATCTGTCACATTCAATCTTCTTCTCCTAAATCCTAAAATTTTGTATCTTCTCATTTCTTAATTAATCCCCTTTCTTCTATATAAGTCTTCAAGTGTCTTCTATTTTTGAAAAATCCACCTTTAGACATCAAATATAATTTTCTATAAACATCAGTTGTAATAAGCTTCTTCAGTTTCAAAATTTTTAATAATTTTCTTAGATTTCTTATCTTTATAATCCAATTAAGCTTGCTTGGATTTCTTGCTGTTCTGTTACCCTTTCTTTTTCCTATACCTTTGGTTCTACCATGCCTCTTTAATAAAATTCTTTTTCTTATTCTTCCTCTAGAGATTCCAATCTTAGGTTTTTTCTCAACAATACCATTTTTAACAAGACCCCTTAAATCTGCCTTAGTTATTGCTTCCTTTACTTCTTTTAATTTGGAACTATCTATAAAAACTCTTGACTTCCCAACACCCAACATTCTAGCAATTGTTTCTTTTCTTGAATTTAGTTTCATTTTCCTTCCAATACTTTCTTTTTCAATTCAATATTCTTCTTCTTTCTTTCTTCATCACTAATTTCTTCTTTTACTTCAACCTTTTTAACCTCTTTTGGAGTGACTTCCTTTTTTTCAGCCTTTTTCTCTTCTTTCTTCTTTCTTAGAAGTTCAGTAACTTGTTTTAAATAAGCTTCAGGATTCATTAAATTTAAAATCTTTATCTTTTTTTCCAAAGCTGTTTTAATTAACTCTAATCTCTTCTTTTGACCAACATTTTTACCTATTATAATATTGTCCTTAACCTTGTTTAAATCATTAACATTGTTCACAACTATCCCCTTAAACCCATTTAAATCTAAACCTCTAACAGCCTTTGGAGATCCATAACCAGGATTAACCACATTAGCTTTTCCCCTAAAACCAACCCTCATTTTAGAATGCCTCCCTCTAGCCCTTCTCCATTTTTTACCCAATCTTCTTTTTTTATTATAGCCTTGTCTAACAAAACTAGGCATTTTCTTTTTAATTTCCTTCCTTAATTCTAGTAATTTTGTATTCATCTTACCCAGCCTTCTTCACAATATATATTCCATCTTGAAATACCCTTTTGTCAAACCCTGGTCTTAAAGTTGTTTTTTCTATATCTGCAGCTGTTTGACCAGCAAGCTCTTTATCACTTGATTCTACAACAACCTTATCTCCTGAAATATTAACTTTAACATCCTTTGGTACATCAACAATTCTGGGGTTTTTTTCACCCAACAAATTTTTAATTACAAATCTTCCATTTTCAATACCTACCTTCATTGGAAAGTGGCCAGAACAAATCTTTAATTCATAAACATAAGGATTGCTAACACCAATTAAACCATTCTCTATTAAAGAGTTAAATGTTGTAACTATAATCTTTTCTTTGCTATTAAGCTTTTTACCTTCTATTTTAATTAAATTCTTAGATTTATCAACCGAAATTGAAATTTTTGGATGAAAGAACTCCTTTTGTAAAGTGCCTTTTGGGCCTTTGACAGTAACTGAACTATTAACTACATTAACCTCTACCCCTTTCGGGATTGCGATCTCCAAACTTAAATTCTTCAATGCCATTTCTAGTAAACATAAGCAATAAGCTTACCTCCAAGACCCTTTTCTTTGGCCTCTTTATTCGTCATCAACCCCTTTGACGTAGACACAATTAAAAAACCAAAATCCTTTGCAATTAAATATCTCTTTTCAAACTTTTCGTAATCTTCTAGTTCAATAGGGAACCTAGGTTTTATAGCAAAACATTTGTTTATTTTACCAGTTAATCCTACCTTTAAAATCCCCCCCTTTCCATCTTGTATTTCTTCATACCCCTTTATATAGTTATACTGTTTAAGCATGTCTAAAGTTTTTTTAAGCAGTTTACTAATCGGTTTTATAAGTACTTCAGTCTTAGCTACTTTCTCAGCATTCATTATCTTTGAAAATGCTGCCGCAAAAGGATCATGTTGCATTTTACGAATATTTCTTAAACCCTATTTTTGTTGCTTCCTCCCTAAAGCATCTTCTACATAAATGTAAACCGTATCTTCTTATATGCGCCTTAAAGCTTCCACATAATTTACATCTTCTAGCGCCTATTCCAAATTTTCTTCTTTTAGGAGCATTATGCTTAAGGAACTTTTTTAGTTTAGCTGGTTTTGCCTTAAGCTGCTTGAATACCTTTCTATAATTCTTATTAGTCATTCTTCCACCTTGATATTTACGCCATAATTTTTAACCATGAAGTCTATCGCATCTTCTTTCTTTATTTTATGTCTTGCCCCTACATTTCTTTTCTTAACTCTTCTTAATTTTATAGAATAACCAGGTCTCGATAAGGTTATTGCAACCTCTAAGCCAATGATTCCGATGCTTGGATCATATTTTACACCAGGAATATCTAAATATTCATGAATCCCAAAAGAAAGATTACCATTATCATCAAAATTGCTTCTTTTTAATTCATTCTTTTTAGCTTGTAATAATCTCCTTAATAACTCTTCAGCCTCTTTATCTCTTAAAGTGACCTTTGTTCCAATCTGTAAACCAGGCCTTAAACCCCAAGTAGGAATTCTTTTTTTAGCTTCTGTTTTAACAGGTAAACGATTAGACATTGCTTTTAATAATTTTACAGCCTTCTCTAATTCATCCCCAGGCTTGCCAGTACCAATATTCAAGGTTACCTTCTCCACATAAATCTTTTTCATAATATTTTGTTCCATTTTAGTAGCTTATTGAATCATCTAAAACAAAAGCATAACCCCCAAATGTTTCTATCTCTTCCTTATCAACCTTAATTTTTACATTTTTCTTCCCCATTAATCCAGTTTTTATTTCTTTTATCTTCCCTGTTTGTCCAATATACTTCCCATCCGTAATCATGACCAAAGAACCAACATCAAATTTCAAATGTTTAACTATTTTTTTATTTTCTAAATTAACAATAATTGTATCTCCCATCTTAATATCTTTTTTATCAGTCAATAAATTAAAACCATTATCTAGATTAATTTGCATTACACCTTTTCTTTGTAGTGTTTTGCTTATTACCTTGCAAGGTCTTAAATTGCCCTCTTCTTTTTTAATCTTTTTAACTGTAAATCTTTCATCATTCCCAAAACTAAACCTATAAATTTCATTTGCATTAGGAAACTCTATAACATCAAATAAACCAACAGGATATTTTAACTCTTTTATTATTTTTTTATTAACCAAAACTTTTTTTTCAGCAATAATTCTTTTTGATTCTCTTGTAGTCTTTGTATAATTCAACAATTCTTTTAACACTAAATTAATAGGCATTGAATTTTGAATACTATGTGGGCCAGGAATAATATTTGTAATCCATTTTATTCCTTTTACATTGCTTATCTTCCAGGTTTTTGGTACATTAAATCTTGTTATATGCATTTTACTTCCCACCTAATTTACTTTCAAGTGCTTTTCTCCTTAATTTATCATCTAAATTTAATTCTTGAATTACTAAATTTGAAGGATTTATTCCAGGTAAAACCTTTGTCCCGTCTCTTTTCATTCTCTCAATACCTTCGATATAAACAACTGATTTTCTTAAATTTACTCTACTAATCTTACCAATTTTCTTTTTAAAATCTCCAACAACAACCTTAACAGTATCTCCCTTTCTTACTGGAAAGCTTCTTCTCTTGTACTTTTGTTTTAACTCTTTCGAAAGATGAGAATTCAAAAATCTTCTTCTAATATGTAAAGGAGCATTTATTCTATATTTTCTCTGTTTGCTAGGTTTTTTAGACCTTACCCATCTGCTTGAAAATAATTTTTTCATTTTATACCACTATCGAAGCTATTTTACCTATTGGGGACCATCTTTCAACAACTTCCTTTGCAATAGGCCCCTTTATTATAGTACCTTTAGGATTTCCTTTATCATCTTTAAGCACAACAGCTGCATTGTCTTCAAAACATATCCTTATTCCATCTTTTCTTCTATACTCTTTTCTTTGCCTTACAATAACAGCTGGTACAACCTGTTTTCTCATATCAGGTCTTCCAGAAACAACAGAACCCAGTACCAAATCTCCAACACCAGCACCAGGAGTTCTTCTTCTGACACCCTTCCAACCCTTAACTAATGTAATTTTAATTATTTTAGCCCCAGAATTATCACAAACTTCAACCCTCGAATCCTTTTGCAGCCCTTTAGTTACCTTAGCTTTTAATGCCTTCATTTTAAACCTTTCTCCATAACCCCTAATATTACAAAATTTTTAGTTTTTGAAAGAGGTCTTGTTTCCATAATCTTTACTTTATCCCCTATTTTAGCATTAATGCACGAAGGATTATGGGATTTAATTTTTGAAAACCTAACCTCTTTTCTTTCATATTTTTGAATAAAAAATTGTCTCTTAAACTCAACAGTTGCAGTCTTATGTAGATCTGTTTTAATTACATCGCCAAAGAATATCATGCCTCTTGTTTTTAAATTTCCATGAAAAGGACATTTCTTATCGTTACAACTTTCTTTTGGAACCATAACACTTTGCTTGTTTTCAACCTTAGTCTTCTTACTATCCAAATCTGCTTTTTCCTTTGTTTTTGATTCCTTTTTCTTCATTTTATTCTTTCTTCACTCTTTCCAACCAAATCTTTACCAATAACCTCTATTTTTTTGCCTTTAACCTCAATCTCCAGTAAAACTTGGTCTTTTATAACTTTCTTTTTGCCCAATTCCCCTTGGATTATGAGCATATTTTTAGTCTCTTCGACTATTACACCCTTTAATCCTATTAAAGAGTGGTTTTTGGCATCCTTTACAATTGCCTTTAAACCCAGCAATTCTATCTCTTTTTCAGCCTTCATTTTATTCAACTTCTATTGTATTTTCGTCAAAGCCTAAAACTTTTAACTCTTGTTTTATCTTGCTTATGTGATTTCCTTGAAGCTCTATAGTTCCATTCTTTGCAGTTCCACCACAAGCGAACTTTTCTTTCAGCTTTTTTGCAATCTCCTTAATATTAATTTGCTTCTCATCTATACCCTCAATCAAAGTAATTGCCTTTTTATACTTCCTTGTTTCAAGCTTAACCTTTATCTTTTGTTCGCCCTTAGCTATTGCTTGACATATACACAAAGGCTTTGGTAAGCCACACGTTGGACATATATCACTCATTGTTTTTTGCCTTTAACCTCCGGTTTTTTCTTTGAAACTTTATCTTTTTTTACAACCTTAACATTTTTAGTTTTCTCTTCTAGTTTCTTAATTTGATTTAATCTAATAAAAGTATGAATTCTAGCAATTGTTCTTCTTATTTCTTTTATTCTTCCAGGATTCTCAGGTCTTGTCCTTGTTGCTACTTGAGCTTTTAATTTCATTAATTCTTTTCTTAAAGTAAGTAACTTCTCTTTCATGCTTTTATTTTCCATAATTTTCAATTCACTCTTTCTTATTATTGCCATTTTCCTCACTCACTTTAGTTTCAGTTTTTTCCTCACTCTTCTTTTTTCTAGGAGCTCTCTTTTTAGTTTCAGTTTTCTCTCCCTTTTCTTCTTTAACTCCAATCTTCTTTTCTTTTATATTAACGATATCAGGTAAAACTATATCAGGCGTCATTATACTTACCTTTATCCCAATAACTCCTGATTTTAACAAAGCCTGAACAGTATTTCTTTTAATTTTTGATAATGAAATATCCCCAGATTTTTTCAAATAACCAGCTTTAAATCTCCAACTCTTAGCCCTAGAGCTTGGAACCTTCCCAGATATAACAATTTCAGCGCCTAAAGCACCAGCATCTAACATTTCTTGTAAGCATTGATAGCTTATTGATTTAAATCTTTTAGAGCCAAATCTTTCTAAAGCATAAGCAATTTTTTCAGCAATAGAAGCTGGATCCAAACTTGGATTTTCTATATCTCCAACTTCAAGCTGTGGGTTTTCCATCTTAAATTTCCTTTTCAAAATAATTGTTAATCTCTTTATTGTTTCACCTTTTCTTCCAACTACTAATCCGGGTCTAGAAGTATAAACTATTACTTTTTCACCTAAAGGAGTTCTTTTTATTTCTATTCTACTTAATCCTGTATTAGTAAGTTCCTTCTTTAAAAATTGCTGAACTTGAAATTCATTTAGTTTCTGCGCTACGAACTTTTTCTCTATCATTTTTTCTCTCCTTTACTTTTAATATCACTTCTAAATTTGTACTTTTATTCAATCTTCTTCTTTGTCTCCCACCTTTAAATCTTCTACTACCTTTATTTACTTGTACATTAGCAACATACAAATTAGCAACATCCATATTCTTGAATTTTGCATTTGCTTCTGCGGATTCTAAAAGCATTAAAAATTCCTTTACAGCCTTTATAGGATATCTCCCGGGCCCTATACTGGGTCTATGACCTGTATCTTTGTTAAATTGTTTCATTGGTACAGCAACATGTTTCAATAAAACCCTTTCCAACAATCTTTTTACTGTATCTAAACCCCTACGTCTAATAAAGTCTGCTATCTCAATAGAATCTTTAGTTGAGACAGCTACATTTAAACCGATTGCCCTAGCAGTTTCATTATCCATAGATTTATTCTCAACCATTTTATTTTGCCTGTATTGCTGTACTTGATTTTGTAGCTCCAACACCAGGTGCATTGTGTTTTACCATCTTTCTTGTTAATACAAATTCTCCAAGTCTATGCCCAATCATCTCTGGCATTATTTTCACTGGTGTAAAAGCCTTACCATTATGTATATGTATCTCAAGATCTATCATCTTTGGAAGTACAATCATCTCTCTGCAATGAGTTTTCAAATTTTTTTTGTAAGTGCCTTTTAATTTTTTATCAATCTTTAATAAAAACTTTTTTTGTTGCACTGTAAATCCTCTCTTCAACGCTCTTCTTATTCTAGACTTTGCTAATAATAGAAATGTACTCTCATCCATATTCTTTATTTCCGCTAATGATTTCCCCCTATAAGCAAATTCTTTTATCATTTTACTTTCTCCTTCCTGTTCTTCTTGCTCTTATTGCTCCTACATTCCTTCCAGCAGGTGCATTTCTTGGTGGCGTCTTTGGTTTACCAGCGTGCCTTCCCCTTCCTGAACCAAATGGATGGTTAAGTGCATTCATTGCAACACCAGAAACTCTTGGGTATACATTACCTCTAACCTTTCTAGCAAAGTGTCTTACACCTGCTTTAACAAATGGTTTCTCAGTTCTTCCGCTGCCGCTAACAATACCAATAACAGCTCTGCATTCAATATTCAAAGTTTTTTGTTTTTTAGAAGGTAATTCTATAATTATCCCATCTGGTGTTTTACTTAATAATCGTGCAAATGAACCAGATGACCGACATAATTTAGGACCAGATCCAGGGTATGTTTCAATACTTGATAAAAAAGTACCATCAGGAATATTTTTTAAAGCTAAATTATTCCCAATATTTAAACTAGCTTTTCCACCACTTTCAACATTATCACCTATTTTAATCCTAAAAGGTGCGGGTATTACAGCTTTTTCGCCATTCTCAAAAGCAATTCTAGCTAATGGGGCATGATGCGCTCTTGTATCTAATATTTCTACAACCTCTCCTTTCATTGCGTGATCAGAATTTTTAGGATCATATTTTGGGAATTCAATCCTCTCTGTAAATTTAAAAGATAAAGCTCTATACGAATTTGTCCCAGTTCCCTTTCTCCTTTGTACAATTCTCTTACCCATTTTATACCTGCCCCAATTGAGTTGCCAAATCTCTTGCTTGCGCACTATCTAATAGTCTTACATAAGCTTTTTTCTTTCCTGTTAAGCTTATTAAAGTATTTACATCTTTAACTTTAACATTAAATAATCTTTCAATTGCTTTTTTAATATCACTTTTATTTGATTTTTGATTAACAACAAATATCAATTTACTTTCAGCTTCTCTTAACCTTACAGCTTTTTCTGTTTGCAAAGGGTATAATATAATCTTATAAGGGTCTTTGAATCTCATTTCTTACTCACCTTTTTTATATTTTCAAAAAACAAATTCTCTTTCTTCAGTCTTTCAATTGCTTTTTCAGTGTAAATTGTTAATCTTCCTGGATGACAACCAGGGGCTAATAATTCTGTATTTAATCTGTTAACAACAACAATATCTACTCCTTTGATATTAGAAGCAGCCTTAATTAACGGACAATCTTGAGACACAACAAATAAAGGACCTTTTTTAATTTTATACCTTCTACCTCTATTTTTTCCAGTGCCTGCTCTTACCTTTAAATTAGAAATTCTTTCAAGTTCATCTTTTAATCCAATCTTTTGAAGTAATTTAATTAAATTTTTAGTTTTAGATATAGCCTCTAAATTTCCAGGAGCAATACTAGGTAATTTACTGAACTTATGTCCTCTTTCTTTAACTAAATTTTCATTTACACTTGCAGATAATGCAGATCTTATTGCTAGTCTTCTTTCCTTTTTGTTGATCTTCTGATTCCATATTTTATTTGCTTTAGGCGGGAATGCTCTTCTACCTCCAACAGTATTTGGTGCAAATGCTCCAACCCAAAAGAAATTCTCCCCACTTCTGCTCATTGTTTTTTTTGCTACTCTTGAAATTCCCTTTCCATAACTCCCCTTATAGTCTTTTCTTCTTTTAGAAATTGAAACAGAATATCTTTTACCAGCTCTTTCATAAGTACCATAAGGCTGTCTTTTATTTGCTCTTATTGCCAATACAGCTCTAATGATTAAATCTTTTCTTATATCTTCACTAAACTGTTCAGGCAGTTCAATTTGTTTTTCAAATTTTCCTTCAATAGAGAAATAATTAGCTTTTACCATTTTAACCCTGCTTTGAAGACTTGCTTATATAACTGATCTGTATTTGAGCTGGAACAAGTTCTTTCTTCTCCCTTCTTGGATTTGTTAATATTATCGCCCTCTTCCTAGCCCCTATAACAGAACCTTTTATTAAAATATAATCACTTTTTACCTTACCGTATTGTAAAAAATCACCTTTAGGAATAATCTCAGTAGGTTTGTTTCCTATTTTTATTAAATGTTTATTGTATTCAGTTCTAGAATGATAACCCATCTTACCAGCAACAGGTCTTCTATAAGAAACTTTGCTTGGAGTCCAGGGTCCTAAACCTGCAACTCCTCTCTTAGTTTTATTTGCTTTATGACTTAATATTGCAACACCAAATCTTTTAACAGGACCTTGTACACCTTTACCTTTTGTAACTCCATGCAGATCTACTAATTGATTTTCCTTAAACACATCTGTAATTTTAATCTCAGAATTTAAAATCTTTTTTCCGTATTCTAAAGCACTATTTTTATCACCAGAAATAGGAATCTCTAAAATTTCAGGAGTTTTCTTTCCAATACCTCCTAATTTTGGTTGTGTATATATGAGCAATTTTACTAAATCAAAATCATTAGTTTCTTTATTTTTAATTTGTTTTGGTAAATTGTAATTTCTTTTAGCTTCGTTGTTAATTTTATTTGCAAAGATTTCACCGACAAGATTTGAACCATGTTTAAAATTTTTGTAAAAACGTAAAGAAATAGCCTTTAAAGGAGGGCACTCAATCACTGTTATTGGCCATGTAATCTCTGTGCCCTTTGTTGGAGAATTTTGAAATGGATCGTTAATCACAATGTGGGTCATCCCAACTTTATAACCAATAAAACCATTTAATTTTGTATCTTTGCTTAATTTAAACTTTCTTATTCTAGGATAAGCTCTCTTGGCTCTTACTCTTGGCCATACCTGTAAACTTCCTCTACGTGGGAATCGAATTCTTGGCATATTAACCTACTATACTAAAGACATTTTTTGCATCTAAAGACATCTGATGCCTCGCCTTTAGAAATTGGCTTCCAGAAAGCTAATTTATCACTTTCTGACATTTGGCTAGGTCACCATTCATTTATAAACTTTTTTATTGCTTTTTTCACTCAGAAAAGCGTAGAAATGTTTATATAGAATATTTTTAATAAGAATATAATGGCAAAAAGTATACTCCCGGTAGCTGCGATGGAAAAACTCTTAAAAAAAGCAGGAGCTTCTCGAGTTAGTGAAGATGCTAAAGAATCTTTAAGGGAAATCCTAGAAGAGTACGCAGATAAAATAGGCAAAAAAGCAGTTGAATTTTCAAGACATTCTGGTCGTGTAACTGTTAAAGGTACAGACGTAAAGCTAGCTTCTAAGTAATTTTTTAAAATTAATTGCTATAAAAATTCCTAATAATGCCCCAATCCAATTGTTAATTAAATCCTGCATAGAATCAATCCAAGCTGCATGTTTTTCCCCTTGAAAATCACCTTCACCATATAAAAATGCACCTTCTCCTTCTCCTAAAATTAAATAACCACCATATTCTATATTTTCTATAATTACACCTATACCACTAGAAACCATTAATGCAGCCAATATCAAAAGAAGTTTATTTTTAAATTTATCTTTTAAAAAGAAAAAAACACTAAACCCAACAGCTGATAATCCAAAAATATGAGTTAAGATATCATACCATTCAAATTTTCCATAAAAACCAAAAACACCTAAATTATGCAACATCATAGATAAGCCTATTAATATAAAACTTAGTTTACTTAAATTTAGAATTTTCTTGAATTTATACACAAATATTACCAAAATAATAAATAAAATAGAATCATTAATGTAATCCTTAACACCAGTAAAAATTGCTAAAAAAATAAATAAAATAAATACAATAATCCAAAATTGCATTAATCTTTTCATCAATTTAAGTATAAGGTTCTTTATTAAAATTTTACGGTTCTTTATGAAATAAAATAAAGGATAGTATAAGAAATAAAGTCCCCAAAATTGTAAATAAGTTAATCTGTAAAGCATTAATCCCTATAAATGCCCCTGTGGTTTGAGGGGAAAATGTAAATAAAACAAAAGCCCAAAAAATCAAGAAAATCGCATTAGAACCTTGCGAAGATCTAGCAGGGATTATAACCCTTTTATAAACAATAAAAGATACTAAGATCAGGATAAGTATTAATGGTATCAAAAATATTGGCGCTTTTTTAACTGGTGCTATAACAGGTAATTCTTCCTCTGTTTCTATTACTTTCTTAACTTCTGATTTTTTTACTGGTTTTATTTCAGGAGCTTCTTCAGGTAACTCAGGAATTTCAGGAACTACCTCTTTTTCAAAAACTTTTCTAGTTGCTCTTCCTCCTCCACTAGGTGCTGCAGCAGCTTCTTCTGTTACATTTCTAGTCACAGTTATTGAAAGAGAAACTACTTGTTCAGTGGCTCTTCCAGTAATAAAAGTTAAATCCTTAATATCATAAGATAAAAACCAAACACTTAAAGAAACTATAAAAATACTAATAAAAAAAATAATTAAGCTTTTCATTTTTTTCTTTTTTTAACATAAATGTAGATACCAATTAAGACAAGTACTATGATTATTATAAAATCTATAAAATTAATCTGTTTTTTCTCTTCAGGTTCTTCTATCTCCCTTTGCTTATAATCCTCAAGTACAAAACTTTTGCCCTTTATAACCACGGGTATTTTAGTCTTTATTCCTACCGCAGTTCTTAACATCTGATCCCCTTGCAAAGCAATTTCTTTTAAAGAAATAACAACTGATAAATTCACCCCTAAAGCCCCCTCAGGAACTTTTATTTCTAGTGGCACATACACTTCACTTGTTCCTGCAGCTATATTATAGGTTTTTTTGCCTTTTATTTTAGCTATCTCACTCCCCTCTATAATTGAAACATCCACAAGGATATCCTCGGTTCCTGCAGCATTTTGTAAATTCAACTCAATTGTCTTTTCTTGACCGGGGTACATTATAAGTGGATTTTGGTCCCAATAAGGTTTACTTATGCCTAAAGCAAAAGTAGTAGTGCTTAACAAAATCACCATAATTAATTGTAAACCTACAAATTTCAATTTCATTGGATTATCACCGTCCATCCACCTAATTGTGTTGTTGAATATGTTTGCGCTGTTAAGTTAGCAGGCATTGCAGTTAAACATACAAATAACTCTTCTCTTGAACTATTTGTAGCTATAGAGTTATTGCCTCTTCCCAATAGAGTCTTGTTAATTTGAGTATCTTGTCCTCTCCTAGGTATAGTCGCATTT
>JACQNH010000057.1 GCA_016203175.1 Candidatus Woesearchaeota archaeon | reverse complement strand
GGTTTGACCCAACACAAACAAGATTAACCAGCTTCTAAGCGAGTGACCCGAGCCGAAGGCGAGCATGCCACCAGTCTATAGCGTTCCCGAAGGGATGACCGAAGGTCAAGCGATGACTGGTGGTGGTCACGAGCTTTGACTTACTTTATTTTTTCTTGTGTTATTTTTGATACTTGATTCTCAAATAGATATTACGGGGGCGGTAATTAAGGTTATTACATTACCTATCCAAATAAATTTCATTCTAGGAGTTTATCTGTTTTTTATTCCCTTACTACTTGCTTTAGTTGATAGTACTAGTATTGATGAAGTAGTAGAAAAATTGCATAATCAAATTAAACAACAGAAGGAAAGTCACAAATCTAACCCAAAATATCTTTCAGGGCTTTCTGAAATTGAACAAACAATAGATATAGGTAAGGAAGAGTATAAAGAGAGTAAAAGTAATTGGATTAGAGGAAACATTTTGGATAGATTAAAAAGATGGGAAGATGGGATTGTTAGAAGAGAACAATATTTTTTTGGAATACCCCACCATATTAAAGGGGTTTCAGATCTGCCAGATAGAGGTTTATATAATTATAGGCCTTTAAGTGGAAAGAAAACTAAATATATAGAATTAGAGGTAACCCATTATACAGATCAAAGTTCGTATAAAAAGATAAAGGGGGCATTTGAACAGGAAAAAAAGGAACTAATTCTCAAAGATGGAGCTGGTTGGGCTTATTTTGTTTCAGAGCCACTTCCTGAAAGACTGGATACGAAGGAATTGAGAGTGATATTAGGAACAGGCTTACAAGATTATGTACCTTTTCCAAAATTGAAAGAGAGGAATCCAGAGTCAGTAATAATTTTTAAAATAAAGGTTCAAAAAGAAAGGGTTTTAGTTAGGACAGAATCGTACAAATTGAAATCAGGAAAGGAAATAAATGTTAAAAAATATGCAATTGCCGGAGGGATATATTTTGATGATTTAATGAAAAATTTTACTCCAGTAGGTGGGAGATACTTAAGTAAAAGGCTTGAGGAGTATCACACTAGAGAAGAAAAATGGGGGATTGTCTGAGAATAATTTTTAAATTCTTCTAAAATTCTTCTAATATTAGGATTTTTTTCATTACTTACCCTTATCTCTATTAATTTTTTAAAATTTTTCCTTTCATCATCATTAAGATGGTTTTTGTATTCTTCTAAAGCGCTCAATATTTCATTGCCGGAATTGTAATGGGGTATTCTAATTAAAGCATCTAATTCTGAAGATAATCTTTCTTTGCTTTTAGAAGGATAAATATGATCTTTTTTACCATTAATTGTTTGTTTAATTGGTATTGTTATGCTTGCACGATCATAAGTATAAATTTGATGTAGATTATTTAAAGAAATTTCATAAATATCTCCTGGGTTTAGCTCAATTACTTTCCTTTCCATATCATTTTTCATAGGCCTCATTTCTAAGAAACTTCTCCCTGCTAATTGTATAATAATTTCATCTAAGGTATGACAATGTTCACTGCTTGAACTATAAGGTGCTAAATATTGAGTAAGCATAACATAATTTTTTTTGTTAATTTCAAAAAAAGTTTTTGCAATATTCCTCATATCAGAGCTTGTTTCTAGTGTTTTTGGAACGTCAAATTGTTTAAAAAAATCAGAATTAAAGAATAATCTTCCTTTTAAATCTTCATCAATATCAATTACCTTTCCTATATGGCATATAAAACCTTGACAATAAGTTACAATATGTATCCCATCCAAATAAAAAGATACTCTTTCATCGTGTACTTTAGTTTCAAGAACATCAATTAATGGTTTATCAATAGAAAGTGAAGGCTTATCGATTTGACTATTTTGTACATATAAAGATGGCACCTTCTTTTCTAAATTTCGAATTGTTTCATATAAAGAATTAACCTTATTTCCTCTCTTGCGTTGGTTCATGACATTTGGCACCCTCTTTAAACACTCCTTTGTGAGTGTAAAAATGAGGTGGTTCAAGTGGAACAGAAAATTACAAAAAGAAAAAAGAGTGAGATAAGAAGAGAATTTCTTAAATTAAAGTTAAAT
>JACQNH010000052.1 GCA_016203175.1 Candidatus Woesearchaeota archaeon | reverse complement strand
TTCAAGTCTTCTTTCTGCTATTATTATTTGATATTCTGTTACTATTATCTCTTTTTTATTTTCAATTTCTTTAAGGTAGTCTGGCATTTTAAATATCGACTCTTCTTTTAGGTTTATCATAAATTTTAGAAGTAAAGGGGTTTAATATATTTAACTGTTAAAAAATTGAAAATCTTCTGGATTTATTGTTAGAAATGTTTATTAAAGCTGAAAATTCTTTAAATTTAATGGTTAAAACTGAAAAGATTGCGAAAAATCTGGAAGTGATTAAGGATAAAAATAATTATGTTCCTTGGTTAATTGGGGGTATATTCCTTATTTTGATTGTTTTTACATTTTTATCTGAAAAAGTATTGTTTTCTGATGTGCCTCAATATTTAGCTGTTGGAAAGGAATTTAGTGGAATAAGCCATGCAAAGGTAAGAAATACGCCTGGCTGGCTATATGGGTGGTTTATTGGCCAGGTTTTGAAAATAGTGCCTTCATTAAATGCTGTAAAAGTTTTGAATTTAGTTTGGTTTTCTTTGACTTTATTGCTATTATTTTTGATAAGTAAAAGAATTGAAATTTTATTTTTGTATTTGACATCTCCATTAATCTGGTATTTAGCTCCCTGGATTAATCCTTTACCATTAATTTCACTCTTATTTTTAATTGCTTATTATTTTTTTAGTAAGTATAAGTTAATAAATTTAATATTTGGTGGTTTAATTTTAGGTTTAGCAACTGCAATTTGGTGGCCTGCTTTTTATTTTAGTGTATTTTTCTTTTTAAGTTTTTTATATGATAGGAAATTTTTAGATGTAATTTTTGTTATAATCTCTTTTTTAGCTACTTTTTTTATTAGAATTTTATTTGATTGGTATTATTTTTCAATGCCATTTTTTTCAACTTTGAGGGGGTTAGGAAGTAATTTATCTTTTTTAATTGGTGAAGCTCCTGACGGGCTGCCTGAGCATAGTATTTTAAAATATTTAATTATTTTAGTTATTATCAGTCCTTTATTATACAGATTGATTTTTGTTAATTGGGTAGAAAAAAGAAAAACTGGAATATTCTTAATTTTGTGTTTGATCTTGTTTTTATTTAATTTTCAATTTAGATTTTTTATTGCTATAATGCCTATAATCCTTTTATTAATTAGTAGAAATGTAAGTAAAAAAGAATTAATTTTAGGTTTAGTTGCTAGTATAACTATTGTTACTTTATTAACTGCAAATTATTTTTTAAGCAATAACCAGGTTATAGTAGAGGATTTAAAACAAATTGAGAATGATTTAAAGAATGAAAGATTTATTGTTGGGTATGAAGGGGGAAGTGAGGAAGAAGCGTCTTATTTGGATACTTTATATTGGGGGGATAAGATTAAAGAATTTGTAAGGTATAGTGAATACAAATTAGGATTGAAGGGTGAGGATTTATTTAGGGATTATAGGTTTGAGAGCAAAAGCAGAATAAATAATTTAAGAAAATTGGAATTGAGTTTAAAGTATTTAAGAACAGATTTAAGGGATTATTCTAATGTTAATTACTGGATTTTAATTGGGGATAATGGTAAAACTGATGATGGTTTTGAATTATTTAAGGATTATAAGGCTTTAAAGGTGTTTAAAAAGGTAGGTTTATAAAATCTTAGAATTATGAGTTTTTATGAATGAAGAAAATTTGGTTAAGCATTATGAGAATTTATTTAGGTTTCAAGAGACTGATTATAGAAGCAAGAATGTAAGGAAGGTTATAAAGAAATTTTTACAGAATGGGAATGTTTTGGATGTTGGTTGTGGAACTGGGCATTTAGTCAGGGAATTAGATAATGAAGGAAGGGAAGTTGTTGGTATTGAGCCTACTAAAGATTTATTTGAATTTTCTAAAAAGGTTTGTGAAAAGGATAAGAGAATTAAATTATATAATGTTGGTGGGATGGATTTAAAAAAATTAAAGAGAAAGTTTGATAATGTAATATGCGTAGATGTTATTGAACATGTTGAAGATGATGCTGGAATTATTAAAAGCATTTATGATGTTACAAATAAAAATTCTTTAGTAATTATTTTAGTTCCTGCTTTTAGATTTTTATATGGTGAAAGGGATAAGTTGATAGGGCATTACAGAAGATATTCAAAAAGGGAATTAATTGAAAAACTTGAAAATAATGGTTTTGAGGTTATTAAAAGCAGGTATTGGAATACTTTGGGTTTTTTCCCTTATTTTATTTTTGAAAAGGTATTTCATATGAAAATCCCTGAAAAACATAGATATGAAGATAAGAAAGGATTAAATTTATTATTGAATAAGCTACTTGACTTTTGGTTTAAAGTTGTTGAGAATAATATTTCTTTTGGTTTTGGTTTAAGCTTGATTGTTGTTGGAAAGAGGAAAGATTAATAATTAACTTGATTATTTCAAAAAAGGCTTTAGATTTTTAATTCAATCTCAATTTTATTTTTTCCTATAGGGTAGACTCTTATAGGATCTTTATAACTTATTCCAGTAAATTTGACAATTTCTTGAGGGATTCTTATAACAAGAGAATTCCCTGATTTTGTGATTTGAGCTTCTTTTTCTAAACCAAATAATTTTCTTTTTTTAACCTCTTTTTCTATTTCTTCTAGGGTAGCATCATCTAAATATTCTGAACCGCATTTTGTGCATACTTCACTTTCTTTAATACCGAAGTCTATTCCAAAAAATTCTACTTGTGTATGGCTTTTTTTTAGGATTCCACCACAATTACATGTGTAGGGTAATATTTTTTCTGTCATTTTGTCACCAGATTTTAACGGTAATAGGGTATATTTTATGGATATCATTTTCTCTAAAAAACATTTCTGCATAAACTACGCTGAAATAGGAGTAAAATGCCTCAATAATGTCTTTTTCCTGCTTCTTTTTTTGACCTTCAGTTATAGCTGTTCTTATTTCATTCATTGATATACCTCTTAACCACATCCTTTCAATTGTGTGTTTGGCTCTTTTGTGATTCCAATTAATCTTTAGTTTCATTGTATTCTTTGTATTCTTTAGAATATTTAAACCTTTCCATTTAAGCATTCTATTATAAACTGATTATTTGATTTAAAGATCGCTTTGGATTCCAATTCCGGTAAAATAAAATCATTGTTTTTATTTAGTTTTATAATTTTATTAAATGGTTTGTAATAAACTTGAGGTTTTTCCAAAAAATCTGATTTAAATCGATCTTTGTTAACTAATATGTGTGTTACTTTATGTTTTGAGCAGAAGTCATTTAAGTCTTTTTCATTATCAGAGTAATATATTGTGAATAAATCTGTTAATCTTTGTTTTATTTTTTCATAATAGTTTTTAGCAAAAGGAATATTTAATTCATCATTTATTAGAACAGATCTTTTTGAATATAAGGGAATACAATCTAAGTCTTTTGGGAAACCTGCAATTAAAGCAGTTTTTGGAAGTGTTTCAATATATTTATAGATTTCTGGATTTTCGCATATTGTTAGGTCCCTTCTTAAATGGGGTAAGAATAGGATGAAGATGATTAAAGTGAAAATTAACTTTTTATTTATTGTGAAATCAAATTTTTGGAGTCTATTTGAGATGTATAAGATTAGGAATAAATAAACTGGAATTAAGTATCTAATTGGTATATAAATTTTAAATAAGAGTATAAATGACAAGAAGTATAATATTAATCCCGATAGTGCAAAAAGTTTTATTTTAGAAGGTAGTTTAGTTTTTGTTTTTATGAAAATCGAGATTAGAGAAAGTAATATTAGCAGTGCTATTGGATTTTTTGTTAATGAAGTTTTTATACCTGTGTTGTATTGGTTTATTAAGGTTAAATACCCCTTTAAAACTGGAATTTTTCCGTTTTCGTGAAACTCTTCCATTGAAAGTACTTCTTTTAGATTGTAAAATGTGCTGAAATCTTTATTTTTTGGCACTGAAATATAAGTTATTATTAAGAAGCATAAAATTATTGCTAGTAAAAAATAAATGAAATTTTTTGATTTAAAATTTTTATTTAGAAACGTTAAAGCGTAAGTTGTTAAGAGTATTAAAGTTAGAGGGGGATAGAAGAATGAAGATATTATTATAGTTATTAAGGATGCTTTATTGTTGTTTTTTAAAAAGAAATAAAGAAATATAGTTGTTAATGGAAGAAAGAATGCTCTTGATAATCCACCTGAGAATAATTGTAATGTCCATGAAAAGAAAATGAAAATTATTGTTGAAATAAAGGCAATATCTTCTTTTAAAAACTGTTTTGAAATTAAATAAAAAAATATTAGAGAGATTATAAATAAAATTATTGGGAGTATTTTTGTTGCTAATTTAAAATCTATAATATAATTGATTAAAGCATAAAAATATTGGATTGGTTTTGTTGTGCCTATGCCTACTAATGCGTGATCGGCTAATAAATCTTTTTGAAATAATTCTTTATCTTGAAATTTTGGGGTTATAAATAAAGAGGCCCTTACATCATCATTTATTATATATTCTGAGGTAAATGCTATTGATTGTAATGCGATTGAGAAAATTAAGCCTATTATTATTAAATGTGTTAAATTTTTCATTATTTAGATGTAATTAAAGGGTTTTTAATAATTATGAAATAAGTTATTCTATAGTTGTAAAAAATCAATGAAGAGATTGAGAATTTAACTATAATTATTAGAAAAATAGGCTCATTTTGTTGTTTATTATGAAAATATTCTAGAATTTTTGTAAGGTGCATAAAGCTTTAAAAATGTTCTTTTATTGAGTTTGTTATGGATAAATGGTCAAAATTGATAATTGCTTTAATTGTAGTTATTAGTTTAGTCAGGTTTATTAATCTAGAAAGCTCTGTAGGTTCTTATTGGCAGGGGCAGTTAAATAGTTATGTTGGTTTGCAAATTGCTAATGGTGAAATTCCCTATAAGGATTTTATTTTGGTTTATCCTCCTGTTGGGCATTATTTTATGGCTTTGTTCATGTTCGTATTTGGGAAAAGTTTATTTAGTGCTTTTGTGTTAAGTAATATTTTGGCTATTTTAAGTGTAGTTTTAGTTTATTTAATTGCTAAGAAATTTTTTGATCAATTTCAGGCTTTATTATGCACTTTATTATTTTCTTTAATGCCTATATTTTCCGAGAATGGTTTATTTTTGGAATATTTTTCTGTTTTCTTTTTATTAATTGGGCTTTATTTATTTTTTATGGAGAATAATCTCGGTTTGTTTTTTTCTGGGGTATTTTTTGCTTTAAGCTATTTTTCTAAACAAACTGTTGGAATTTTGATGGTTGGTGTTTTAGTTTATTTTTTAATTAAAAGAAAGTTTAAAGCTATAGGAATTTTTTTAAGCGGGCAGATTTTATTAAGTGCTTTGCTATTTGCTTATTTGTTTAAGGTTACTGGGGGCTATGAATTTTTAAATCAGATATTTTATCAGGTTTATAGTCCATTAGCTAGACCAAATTATTTTGCATCTGTTTTTTATGTTCTTAATTTTTTAATGCATCCGCTTTATTTATTAGGTTTTAGTGGGTGGTTTTATGGTGTGTTTAACTTTAAAGAAAGAAATAATTTAGAGAAGTTAAGCTTATTTTTAGTGGGGATATTTTTTGTTTTTGTTTTTTTAAGGGCAAATTTGATTAGTGATTATTTATTGATAATTGTGATGCCTTTTGTGAATATTTTAAGTTTGAGATTTTTTAATTTTAAAGATAATTTATGGAAGTATTTTTTAGTTTTGATAATTGTTTATAGTTTTTTAGTGGGTCCTTTGAGTGCTTTAGGGAAAGAAATAGCTTATTTTCCTGAAAAGCATGATGAGATCGTTAAAACCGCTGAATATATTAAATTAGTTACAAATTCTGAAGATAAGATTTTAGGGGATAATAATGGAGTTGCTTTTTATAGTGGGAGGGAAAAGGCTGGAAGGATTTATGACTCTTCAAGGGCTTATATGTATGCGAAGGTTAAAATTATAAGCGATGAAGATAAGATTAATGTAATTAAAAATGAAAAACCTAAAATAGTTTATATTTATGATTCAAGGTATGATTTTTTGGAGATAATGGATTTTTTTAATGAAATGTATGATAAAATAAATACTATTGGAGGTTATAGGATATATAAATTAAAATGACAACCTTTCTTTATAAAAGAAACCTTGGAAAAAGAAAAGGGTATATAGATGGGGTATTTGGAAGTGGAAGGGTAATGGAGTGGATTAGAATTTTAATGAATAATAATTTTAGAGTTATTAAGAAAACGATTAAAGAGAATTGTAATGATGAAGGTAATGTTTTGGATATAGGGTGCGGGACTGGTTATTTTTCTAGATTATTTAATAATGCTAATTATGTTGGAATTGATAATAGTGACAAATATATTAAATTTGCAAATACAAAATATGGTGGAAAGTTTTTTGTTATGGATGCTAATAAGATGGATTTTAAGAAGGAGAATTTTGATGTTGTTTTAATGATTTCTTTTTTGCATCATTTAAGTGATAGGGAATTAAAAGGAATATTTAATGATGTTAAAAGGGTTTTGAAAAAGAATGGTAAATTGATTATAATAGATCCTGTTCCTGTTAATGAACAAAGCAATTTTATTAGAAGATTTATTTTTAGTCACGATAGAGGTTGTTGTGGAAGGAGTAAAGAGCAGATTAGTAGATTATTAGAAAATTATTTTAAAATTGAAAAATATGAGGTTAGGAATTCTTTAAGTTGTACTTTGCAGTTATTTATTTGTGGGATTTAAATTCTTGTTTTGTTTACAGATAAATATCTTCTTATAAAATAATTAAAAAATCCTTCTTCGTCTTTTTGTAATGATTTATAATAGGGTCTTCTTTTTTTATATTCTATAATCAACATAGGGTAGTGATTGTGCCAAAGAATATAATTCATTAAAAGTCTTCCTATTCTTCCATTTCCATCTCCGAATGGATGTATTTTTTCAAATTTATAATGGGCACGAGCTGCTAACTCTACCGGATCCATTTTAGTTTTATTGACGAATATTATAAACTGCTCCATAAGATATTTAATATCTTGCCAATCTGGGGCTGTATAGTTATTTATCCTAACAAGGTATTCTCTAAATTTTCCTGCAATATCAGGTTTTGTGTCTTTAAAAATTTCTTTATGCCATTGCAACAATATATTATTTGTTATTTTTTCTTTTTTATTAAGCATTTCTAGGAATATTTTGCAATGGGCTTCTGTTTCTTTGATATCGTTTAAAGATTTATTTGGGGCAATTTTATCTTGGATAATTTCTTTTGTTTCTTGTAAGGTTATAGTTGAGCCTTCAATAGCATTTGTATTGTACGTAAAGGCGATAGCTATTTCTTCTTTTACTTTTTCTTTAATTGATATGGGATAAGTTTTCCATTCTCTTTGAAAATGGCTTTTTATAATTTCAAATTTTTTATATAACTCTTCTAGAAGTTCTGTTTTAAATCTTTCTTTAATTTGATTAATATTCTTTGGAATCTCTTTTCCTAAATACCTTTCTTTAGTTATTATTCTTCCTTTTTTTCTTATAGAATGTTGTAGATAAAAGTAATATTGAGAGCCTTTCTTTCTTTTTATTATTCTCATAATTTTACTTACCATTACATTTTATAAATATTTTGTTTTTAAGTAATTTTGTAATGGTATTATTTCTTAATTTTTCCAATTAAAAATCCTAAACCATAAGAATAGTGAATTAAGAGAAATATTAAAGGGAATAAAGGTAAGGCTAATGGCTTTTTTATAGATAAGTATAGGGAATTTAAGATTAATAAAAATAAATAGAGGAGTAATGGCAGGATTAGAAATTTATTTAAGAGGTATAATATTGGTGTTAGTAATGTGTAAATAAACCAAATTGAAGGAGATAAGAAAATTAAAGTTTTAAAATCAAACCCTAATCTTGTATTTAAATATTTCATAACATAACCATATTTGTAGTGTTGTTTTGCTAGATCTTTGAAATTTTGTCTTCTTTTGTGATAAATATAAATATCGGGGGAATAAGCAATTTTGTAATTATTTTGGATTAATTGTAAGAAAAATTTTGTATCTTCTCCGGGCCATATTTTTTCATCAAAATAAAATTTATTGAAAACATCTTTTTTAATGAAAAAATTTGCTGTTGTAACGTAATTTTCAGTTGCATTTAAAGTGAATTTTGATTTTTTGTATCTTTTTGCCATATGTGCAGATGCTAGAAAGGTTTGCATTACTAAGCCTACTGATTTTCCGAAAAAAGAATCATTTTTTGGGGTTAATTGCGGACCACCCAAAGCTGAAATTTCTTGATATTTTTTAAAGATTTTTTCTGCATTTTTTAAAAGCTCTTTTGGAACTTCGCAATCATCGTCTATAAATGCTAGAATTTCTCCTTTAGCTTCTTTTGCACCATCATTTCTGTTTTTAGATGCATTTTTACTTATTTTAACTATAACTTCATAATCTTTTTTTGGATAGTTTAACTTTTTTATAGTATCTAAAACTAAAATCTTTCTTTCTGGTGCTAATGCTATTATTATTGAAAATTTCATTTTTTATAGTAAATTAAGTAAATCTTCTAAACTTAATCCTGTTTGGCGCATTATACTTTTTAAAGTTCCTTTAGCGAGTTCTTTATGCAACGGCACTGGAATTGTTATTTTACCATTTTCTGACTGTTTGTTTAAAATTGCATGGCTCCCTGATGTTCTAACATGCTGAAAACCTATTTTAGAAAGCGCTTTAATCACTTCTATGCCTGATACTATTGGTAGCTTTGGCACTTTTGCTTACCTCGATGATGGAGAATAATGGTTCTTTATTTTGTAGATTTTCATATCTTTCAGGTTGTTCTTCTAGATATAGGTTAATAGCTTCTTTAATATTTTTCATAGCTTCTTCTGTATTTTTACCTTGACTAGCAAGCCCTAAACTTGAACAGTGAGCAACAAAAATATCGCTACCATCACTTAATTTTTCTTTATTAATTACAATTTCAGTAAAGTATTTCTTTTCCATAGATTTTAATTGTTTTATCTATTTTTAAATCCTTTGTTTGTGTGAATTGTTAAATACTTTTAATAATAAATATTTCTTCTATGTTTAAAGACAATTTCTTCCTGCGTTAAAAACTTTCCAGCTTTTATTCTTTTTCTAGATTCTTCTATTTCTTTCTTTGTTCTTTCATTTATTCCTAGATTGTCTTCTATCATTCTCTATCGTCTAGCAATCTGAAGCTCTAGATTTGGATATTTAGTTTCAAGGTATTCTGGCTTGAATTTAATGTCTTTGGGGTATTCAATTTCCCATATTCTTAATGGACCTATAAATCTACCGCTAAAAATACCAAAAGGTGACCAAACGTCGTAGTCATTTGGGGTTTTTGAAGGATCATAAACTAATTTGAAATGCGACCAATCTTTTTCATTATTCAATAAATATAATTGTGAGAATAAGGTTTTACGTACTTTTGAAGATAAATAGATAAATGCACCAACTTCATTTGAAGATATTCCACCTTGTGTTTGCTGTATTACTGGTATGAATCTTATACAACCATCAAAGCTATTTTCTGTTTTAGGGTAGGTTTGTAATTGATTTTGCAGGTAGATGCAATTAACCGGCACTTCAAATTGTTTTCCTTGATAATAGACAACTGCTTTTGGTTGTTCAAAGGATACTACTTTTTGACTAGTATTTGTTTGATTAGTATGTTGAGTTTCCAGTACAAAACCAATAATTGCTGCTTGCATTTCTGGGATTAATTTTCCATTTAGTATAAAATCCTGGTCTATTACTGATTGGCCTTTGTATACTAATAAATTACCATTTCTTGTTTCTTTTGATTGACCTTCATCTAATCCAAATGTTCCTAAAATAGAATACCTATCATATTTTTCGTCTGAACCAATACTAGAGTAAGCTGGGAATTTTCCTAATTCTTCATCTATGATTAATAAATGAGTTGCGTTGTGGGCGTATAAAAATTCCAAAGCTTCTGTTTCATTTTGAGCTAGTAAAACATGCCTGCCTAGTAAATGATTCCAGTAGATAATTACATTACCCCCGTCTGTTATTGTTGCTCTGTCAGCTCCATCTTGAACTAAGTAACCATAATCCCACCAATGAGCGAAGACAGCATTTTCTGGTAGATTTTCACGAACCCATTTCATTGCTTGCTGCCATTGTAGGTTGTAGATTGGGCCTACACCTCTTGCCATTGAATAAGATGAGTTAGCGAAAAAAATAAAACTTCCTTTTAATACTGGAATGGAAATTATGATGATTAAGAATGCTACTGCTAAGCCCTTTCTAAATTTAATATTTTGGATATATTTTATATTTGATACGAAGTCGTAAATTCTTGAAATTACATAAGAGGCCATTATTGTTACTGGTGGAACTAAGGTGAAGAGAAATCTTACTGATGTTCGTGCTGCAACTATCATTACAAGGAAGAAAATAATTGTTAAGATATATTCATCTTTTACTTGATTTAGATTTTTGAATGTTTCTTGGTCGTTTTTATAGGTTTTTAAGTAAAAGTATAGGAATGAAATTATGAAGAATATTATGCCTCCAAAATAAACCAGTTTTGAAATGTTGTTTTCTCCATTTAATGTTGAGGATTCTGAATAGCTTGACATTGTAAATGATAAAAGGAATAAAGTGAATATTACTGTTAAGATAATTAATAATTTAGTTTTTTTAATGTGTTTTAAAGTGTCCCAGAATAATACAATAGCACCTATTAAAGCTAGATAAATATAATTTTGTGTAAAGTTTGAAATAAAGTCTACAAAGAAGGGCTGATGGTTTTCTGCTACTGTAACTGCCCATCTATTTGTCATTTGGGTTGATAATTTTGAGATAAAACCCATTATTTCAGTTGTAAACCTAGTGAATCCTAATGTAAGTGTTAAAATTAAAGAAGCTAGTATTATTGTTATGATTAAAGCTGCAAAATTTAAAGGTAGTTTTTTAGAGATTTTTTCTTCTAAAGCTTTATTTTTCTTTATTAGTAAAATTATTAATGAGTAGATTAAAACTCCTAAAGGGATCATAAAGACATAATTTGTAAAAAAAGATTTAACGCCTCCATATTTTGTTGTTAAGAAACTCATAGTAATAAAAACCGGAATGAACCAGGTTGCATACGTGAAAAGATCATTTTTATTATAATCTTTTATTAAAAGCATTGTTAGATATGTGAAAGGCAGGATTGTTAAAACGAAGATTACACCCCCCCATGATAAGGATAATAAACCTGTTAAAATTCCAGAGGTTAAAGCAAAAATTATTTTTAGATTTGATTTTTCTGTTTTTAAAGACTTAATGTAAAAATATAATGCTGCAAAAATTAATAACATACCTAGTGGTTCTTTATCTGAAAAGCCCGAGACTGTTCTTGATAGATATTGTGGAATTGTTAGTAAAAATGCTGTTGATAATAGGGCTGTTAAAGGACCAAAAATTAATCTTATGAGCAGGAAGAAAAAGATTGCACCTATTGTGGTTGCTATAACTGGGTATAAAACAGAATGTGTGAAGGCTAATGTTACTTTTGGGTTTAGGAAATTTGAGATTTTGTATAGGTAGGCTGAGAAATAGGCTGTTCCTGAATCAATAAAAGATAAATCTACACCCAATGGATAATTTCTTTTATAATCTATATCTGGTAAGGAACCGTCTTCTATGATAATTTTAGCGTATCTTTCAAATAACATTGCATCCAGGTCTGCTGGGATGTAGTCATTTGTGGTTGTATCTTTTAGTAAATTTAAATTTTGAATTCTAATATCTATGCCGATGTATAAAACAATTAATAGTAGTAGTATGAAGATCCAGTTTTTCTTTGTTTTTAAGAAGTTTAAAACTATTTCTTTTCTTTTTTCTAGTAGATCTGGTTTAGGGTCTTGAGATTCCATTAAGAAGTTTTTAATTAAATGGGTTTATAAGAGTTATTGTGGTCTTAATTATAATGATATTAAGAATTTTTTCTTTAAGACTAATGACTTATATTATTTAAGATGAATGTCTTAATAATGATATTAAGAATTTTTTCTTTAAGACTAATGACTTATATTATTTAAGATGAATGTCTTAAATAGAAAACTTTTTCATTTGTATACTGATCCAAATACTAGTGCTAATGGAATGCCTTTAATCAAAGAATCTTCATCAGTTAGAATAAATACTGCTTTATTTTCTTCTAAAGGTAAAAATGTAATTGCTGTTGGTGCATTTGAAATAAAGTATAAATCTAGATAATCAGGATCTTTTTTTATTGTATCTAGTAAATCATTTCCAACTTTTAATAATTTTGGGATATTTACTTTTAATTGAGATTCAAATGTGTCTAAGATTCTGGTTTCAGTAGCCCCTTTTTTAGCTATTATTGGATATTGCAAGGAAACACTAACTTTATCTTCTTGAATTGTAGTTGAAACTATAGGTGGATTTATTTGAGATATTAAACCTGGGAAGCTTGTTCTTAAATCAGAGCAAGTTTCAACTTCTGAAGCTATTGATTTAGATATTTCATTAGAGATTGTATTTTGTGATGGTAGGTTTATTGAATTTGAGGCTTTATTATAGCCAACCTGAATTCTTCCTAATTCTGGAACTTCCATTGAATTTTTAATTTCTAAGGAGCCTCCGTGTGAAATAACTAAATATGTAGAATATGAAACTGAGTCATCTAGGCATTCTTTTACTAAGGATTTTATTTGTTCAACTGTTTGGGGAATAGCTAATTCTTCTTTTATAGCAGGAGCTCTTGCTAATATTCTAGAATAATAACTAAAAATTGCTAAAATGATTACAATTAAAATCCCAACTACAATTAATGTTGTTGCTTGACCTCTTTTTTGCATATTAATTCTCAAGATTTTATGATATTTAAATATTATTCTTTGATTTTATCCCACTCTTCTGCAACTTTTTCATATTGAAAGGGATAATATGTTATTGGGGTTCTTTTATCTAGAATTTTTATACTTAAAACTTGTTTTTCTCTTTGTTCTTTTAATTTATTATAAACCAAAGTTGTTGCTCTTCTTTTTAGGTTAGAATCTATTTCTTTATTTTCTATAATCTTCTCGTAATCTCTTATAACCTCTGCGTATGCCCTTTTCATTTTTTCTTCATTTGTATATGCTGTATCTCTTTTTAATTTGCGATTATACCATCCTGTCCAAAGACTTGAAGCAATATCGATGGATTGCTTATATGCGTTAACAGAATTGTCCAAAGCTGCTAACTGCATATTGAGTAGGCGCATTTTATCTGTTCCTATCTTTGGCTCTTCTGGTAAAGGTATAGATGGTTGTATCTTCTCTGTCTTTGTGACTGCTGTTCCTGTCTCTATCTTTGCACCAGGTTTAGTTGCTAATAATTCTAAAATTGGTATTTCTTTTTTGAATTTTGTTTCGCTTGATGTTTTAAATACTGCATTTCCTTTGAATTTCCATTTTTCAGTTAATTGTTTTTCTTTTTGTTGTTTTGTCAAAAATGGTCCAACATCTATTATTTCTGCTACTCCTTCTGGTGAAATAATATATTCTATTGCACTTACAGGTTCCATTTTTTTTGTGCTTGGGTCTATAAGCTTATCAAGTATTGATGAATAATCTTTTTCTCCTAATTGATTTTTGTACCCAAAATTATATAGTAAAACTCTTGCTGAATCTAGATTAAATACTTTTTCTTTTGAGACTAGGCCCTTAACAATCCCTTTCTCAGTCAAGACTGGTACTTTTTCTTCTAAACTTGATTCGTACCTTATTCTTAGATTATTTCCTAATCTTTCTAAATTTATTTTAAGCCCCTCTCTTGTTAAAGGTATGAAAATTTCTTTTTCTTGATGCGTTCTCCCACTTTGTATATCTATTCCTGTTAAAACTTTATACATTATTTTTAAAGATTTGCCGTTATCTACAAGATTAATATTTGTAATAGCAAGATCACCAACTTTTGTAGTATCATCTAAAAGTTTATTGTCAATTAAAACAGTAACTCCTTCTTCTTTCTTTTGTTTTGGATCAAATCTTCTTTGAATTTCTACATTACCAAGAAAATCTTTTTTAGCTTTAATTTCACCTCTTTCTTCGAATGTTGTTGCAGTTAGTTCTGGTTTTACCCCTTCGTTATTTAAAACCTTTATATTATCAGCGATAGTGGTTTCTGCTTCTGCAATAGCTAAATTACTAAAGATTAGAAATAATATTGGAATTAAGATTTTGTTTTTCAAATTAATCACCTTTCTTTTTTGTTAATATTTTGCTATATATATATATCGGTTTATTATAGTAACTTTATAGTAATTAAAATTATAAAGTAAAACTATCCTTTTAATATTTTCATCATGTAAAAATCAACATTCCAAAGTTCAAGAAATTCTTTAAATCTTTCTGCATACTCTATAGGAATAAAAAAGACTGCTCTTCCTATTTCTCTACCATTTAAACTCCTTAAAATTCCTTCTCGCCTTTTTTTACCATGAAGGGTATACGAAAATAAAACTTTTTTGCTCTTATTTAGTTTTATTAAATTAATGCTAAAGATATAACCAGACTCGTAACCTAGTTTTTTATGTAATGGTTTTTGATCAATTAGCGAGATTCCTTCTTCAAGCAATGTTTTAAATAAGATATTTTGTAATAATGTTTCAATTATAAGTAAGTTTAAATGAACTTTTTTATCAAAATGT
>JACQNH010000047.1 GCA_016203175.1 Candidatus Woesearchaeota archaeon | reverse complement strand
CCGGTTATCCTAAATTACCAAATGGTGAAAAAAATAAGGTACCAGCCTAATATTATTAATATATTCTACAGCATATAAATTCAAAACCTTTAAAAATTAGGTTTCCTTATTCTATTATATGCCAATCCGTCAGCCAATAGTTCATCTAAACGGACGCTTTGCTCACCTCAATATGCTCTATACAATTTATAATTTTTCCCTTTAAATCATCCAAGGGAATTATTTTATTAAGCTTAAAAGTTATACTTCTACCTTTCTTTGATTGAAGCTCTTGTAAATAAATTCTATGCGTTGGCTTGTTTATTTTTTTGGTAACTTCAACCATTTTTTACTCCTTATATGCAGTATGAATAGAGCAATAGTATATAAATATTATTGTTTTAGAGTATATAGATTTAGAACTAGTGATTATAGCACAGAAATAATTATTTACAGCACATATACAGTATTTATACATTATGACAAACAACCAAATGCTTTTATATGAAGAAACTAAGAAATTACCTGAGTTTTTTTCACCTTTAGATCTAACCAAGGTTTTTGAAACTATACAAAACAGCACAAACTACTTAAAGAATGACTGGGGGGAATTTATGAGATATAGAGATAAATCTATTGTTGCCTGCATTTATTTTTTGGCAGCAAGACCCAAAGAAATTTGTTGTTTAAGATTTGATGACTTTGATTTAGAAAACTTAACTGTAAAGATAAGAGGAGAAAATAACAAACAAAAGAAAGATAGAATTTTACCAATACCTCAACAAATATTACCTTATCTTAAAGATTTTTTTGCGTTTGATAGATTTAGATTTTGGAAAGGATCTCAATATCTTTTTCCAAGTCTAGAAAACCCACATATCTCAACTGGAAGATTAAAGCATATCTTTAGAGAAAAAATCTTAAAACCTGCTGGACTTTGGAAACCTGCTATTAACTCAACAGTTCCACCATATAGAGCATATACATTAAGACATACTAGACTTTCGCAGATCTACAATGAAACTAAAGACATATTTTTAGTAGCCAATACTGCCGGACATTCGCACCTTTCTAGTTCTAAAGTCTATGTGCATACTGATAAAAACTACTTAGAATATATGAGAGAAAAACTTAATAAAAATTAAAAGATTTTCTTCCAGAAAACCTTTTTTTGCCTTTTGTTCCATTTAAGAGCAGAACTGTAATAATCCTCTGATATATGAAATAAGAACTCTTGAACATGATTAGAACCAAATAGTTTAATAACAGAAGGAATATAACTCAAATCATGTCTTTCCCTACGGTGATCAACACCTAGACCACTTTCTTGAGAATCCATCCATTTATGTAGTTTGTAATAAGAATAACCTGTCCTCTTTCTACTATTAAAACAATGCTCTTTTAATGATGGCATCTAGAACTAAATATAGTTCCGCTTTCTTTATAAAGCCTTCGGATAAAATTCAAAATAAGGAATACCTATTGCTTCTGCAAATTCCTTAGCAGATACTACCAACTTTCTTTTTCTTCGTAACATCTTATCAAACAAGCTTGATCTTTCAATAATTCATTCTCTATTTTTTCAGGTGGACCTCTATCCTGTATCAATTCAAGATAACGAGCAATATTAATAACAGCTTTAAACTGAACATCTGAATTGCAGAACATACACTTAGTAACTTTTTTTAATTTTATAATTTTAATAGACCTAAACTCTTTAGCTTTAAAGGTGATTTTCTTATATTTAATAAATAAATAATACTCCTTATAGGCTTGTTTAGGCATCTCTCTAGGCATTTTAATAGTATCTTTTAATACATAATCCAAAGCACCTTTCAAACTTTTAATTCTTTGAACATGAACATAACATGAACCTTTAGTTATTCTTTTCCAAAGTTTAACAAACTTAGAGTCCTGACCTTCTTTATGCTTCATAGCTATATATGAACTATCAACAATCATATGTCTATGAATGTGCCACTTTTTCGTCTTATTATTATAAGTCGTATCAGTAGAGCCAATAACTCCAAAAATATGGTCCTTAAACCATTTAGAACGCTCTAATTTCCAAGTATAATATGTTATTTTTTTATAGGCTTCCTCTATAGTAGGCATATTTTTAATAGTTAGGGTAACAAACCTTAACCCTCTATCATAGATAGATCTAGCTACTTTACACTCTTTCAATATATTCATATAATTATCAAAGTTCCTACGCCTTAATTTAGGTCCACAGATAGAGCAACCTGGCTTTTTGCACCTTATAGGATGGAAATTATACTGCCCACAGTTAGAATTATCGCATTTAAGAACTGTAAAAGTAGTACCACAAGCTTCTATTTTTCTATATTCATCATCAGGTATAGCATCCTTAAGATAGAGCAAGTGTACATTATTGTTCCTATAAGGAACTAAAGGAACGCTAACGCGTTCTTTCGTTGAATTAATCTGATTTAACATTGTGATGATCTCCGACTAGCTCTTATGCCCTAGCTTCGTACGGGCAACGAGCTAAGGGAAAGATTAATGTTAATACTACCTTATCAAGACAGAATTTTTACTGTCTCTTTACGACTACGAGGTGGTTGGAAGCCTACCAATCCTACCCTTCTAACTACCTAACCCTAATTTTGATACTATAATAAAGATGAGTAAACCGAGAATAGCTAAATAACGCCAATCTCTAATCCATCTTAACAATATAATTAGGATTAGACCAGTAACTAGGAAATTGTTATATTTATAAATAAAATCCAAAATAAAACCTACATGAATCCACCTAAAAAACTTCTCTATAAAAGTATCTTTAGCTGTAAGAAATAAACCCAATAAGAATAATAAAACTCCTGATATCCTTGCAAAAAAATTAGCTATATTATCAAATGGCATTTTGCACCACCTCTGGGTTCTTAACTAAAGTAGCTGGTTGCCTAAATGTATAAAGAAAAAAATAACGAACAACATTAAAGAAATTATCAAAATTAAGATTAAGCAACATTTGATTCCATGATGATTTAAGTAGAGGATAAATTTCAGGATTCCAATCCCTAAGAACTTTAGTAATCATACCACCTTGAAAAAACTGATCAATTTGAGCCATAATTCCACTAGCAGAACCAACACCTGCAAAAGTGTAAGTAATATCCAGATCATATAATTCAACAGTAGATAAGTCTTTTACTGTTAGGTTGAAGTAAAAACGATCCTCATAACCACCTTTAACACCTTGATAAAAAGACCTTAACTGATCTGTAAAATCCACAAGTTCGGTTTTATTAAATTCATTAGTTGAATTAACATAATTATAATAACTAGAATTCAATGTTAAAAAAGAAGGAAATGAAGAATTTAAATAATAAGCATAGATAGGTTGTTTACAACCACTATCAGTAACTGTAATTTGTATTTCAGAAAGATTACCATAAGCATTACTAAACAAATAAAAACCATCATCAGTATAATTATTAGTTGAATTAATATAAGAAATATAAGTATCATTAAAAACCGAAATTTGACTTTTATTAGAACGAGAGAGAAGATCAGAATTAAAAGAAGTATAATTTAACCTCAGATGATTACTTGAATTTATTAGATGATCAAATTCTGTATAAGACACATAATTAGTGATATTATAATTTCTAGTTGTAAAGGCTTGAATACAAAAAGGATCACCAATATAATCATAGATAGCACCCCAACCAGACCAATTACCTAAAGCCCTTAGATTAATTGTAGCTAAACTTATTGAATAAGTACCGGATCCCTGAGGAAGCCAAACTGAAAAAGGAGAATTTACTAAAGAAGATAAAGTATAATTATTATTGGAATAAGGGATATAACCTATATAAAACTTGTTTTCTGTTAAAGCTGAAACAAACGGTATCATAGTAAGAGCTAATAGAAGTATGATTAACAACTTCATAACTTAATCCCCCCTATGTTTACCAAGACCAATACTAAAGGCTGATGTCCAAGTAAAAATTATAATCACAGCAAGAGTATGCCAAGGATATTTTTTAATAATAGATCCTAGAGAAACCCAGAAATTATTAACAGTACCAGACACAGTTTCAGGAGTAGAAACAAAAGCAGCAGCACCTTGCTGAGGGAAATTACCAGGTGATTGAGCACAAACAGATCCTGAACAATATAAACCTTCTGCACAAGAACAAATACTGCATGACTCACCTAAAGAAGCATAGCACATAGGAGAAACATCAGCATAAAAGCTAGTAGAATTACCATAATAAGTTAAATTTCCAGGCCAAGAAATATTTATTTTAAATAAGCCTATATATGGAAATAGAGTAAAATTTTCTAAAAAAGACTTTGAAATATTATAAAGAATCTGTGAATTTGTTGAATTAGTTATATTCAAGGTAAAATTAGCATCTGCTGGATCTAAGGAAGGAGATTTAGAAGTTATATTAATCCAATGGCTTACAAGCAAAGTTATGTTCTGATTTATAAAAGAACCCGAAGAATTGGTTAAACGCAATGGGTAATAACCTTTTGGTAAGGTTGTACTACTAGATGTAGTTGAAGTTGTAGTTGTTACTGCAACAGTTGTAGTAGATGTAGTACCCAAAGTATAAGTAATAGTAACATATGGTCCTGTAGCCGACTCACGAGAATCAATATATTGTTGACCATCAACATTACTTGTTTTATTAATTTTAAAACCAAAATTAACATACGTTTGATTAACCCATTCCTGAACAAGATTAGTTATAGTCCAATTATTCCAAGTAGAAGCACTATTTAAAGGCAAGGCTTCATAGTAATTCCAAGTAACAAAGGTAGGAATAGTTTGATCTGTTTCACTCCAAGTAGAAGTAACCCTCGTAAGATTAACAAACTTAGGCGCAACATTATCATTACCTCTCATAGAAGCAATAGCACTATCTATTACTGTATCCGACAACCTTAAATCAGGTATATTAGAATAATTAAAATAGAAAAAAGTATTATTTTTACTGGAAACTTTATCACAAGTAGTACACCCTGAATAAGTAGAATCATAACAAGTATTAGAAGGAGGCAAACCACAAAACTTATCCTGCCAATTACTAGAATTAGACTTTATCTCAATTGTTGTAGAACTAAAACCAAATTCCAGAATAGAATCAAGACTAAAAGAAACAGTAGAAGTAAAAGATTTTGAGGAATCATCAGTACCAACAGAAATCTCTTTAATTTTTGTATAATCCAATTTAAAATTACCTGTTTTGGTTGTTTTTGTTTTGTCAGGCACCCATACAGTAATAGGCAAAAGAACAGATTGGTAAAACTGATCTACTTTCAAAGACAAAGTTATCGAAGAATAATTAAAAGTATCCACTTGAACAAGAAGCTTAGGATCTTTTTCTAAATAAGAAATATAAAAATTACTATTTTTAAGACTCTTAGCTTCTTCTAAAGACTTCCAAACAAAATCTTCATAAACATATTTCGGAGTAGAAGAAAGTAATAAAGTACAAGAATTACCATCACAGGTTTTTTCAAAATCCGAACCTCTCTCTGTTAAAGCAAAAGCTAAAGGAAAAACTAACAAAAATAAAAATAAATATATTAATTTCATTTTGAACCACCACCACCAGATTGTTTACCAGCTAAAGAACCTGTATTGCCAAATAAAGAATTAAAGAAACTTCTGATTAAATCAATAAGACTATCAAAAAAAGATTTTTCAACTTTTTTTTCTTGGTTAGTTTCTGGGATGTTAAAGTTAGTTTGAGAAGGATCATTTATTTGAGGAATTGTTGTAGTAATAGGTTGAACCCAGTTTAAATCATAAACTTGGGATTTATAAGCCCAAGAAAAACAAGAACTCTTATCCATCCTAGACCAACAAGCAATTTTTACAACCTGATTATTTGCAGGAACAGGAATACTACCTGATAAAGAAATCTGCTGACCGTCACAACCATTTTCGTTGCATTCAAATTCATGGTTACCATACAAAATGCTAGCCTTTGTATTTGTAAATTTATAATTATAAGCCAAATCTTTACAAGTATATTCTAAGACACAGGGCTTATTAGAATCACAAGCACCTTGAACTTCTGAACAAACTTGAGGAGTAGAATCACAATTACCCCAATTATAATGATAAGTTTCACATTTAGCACTAGCTAAAGGAAGCACTAAAAAGAATAAGAAGGGAAATAACAACAAAACCCTTCTTAGAAAAGAGGTAATCATTGTAAAACTCCTTTCAGAGCAAACATCCCTAACTTAACAGCATTATATCCTGTATGAACCGCTATCTCAGGAACTTGATCGTTTTTATTAGCTGAAAATCTATAATGAATATAAGAAAAAAACAAACCTAACAAAGCACCGCCAAATACAGCAATCCAAGAACCTAACCAAACAGTATAATGGAAAACTCCAAATAAAACAGATGACCAAATTATACCTATTTTATCATTCAAGAAACCTCTAAAAAATGTTTCTTCTGATGTTGCAAACACAAAAGCATGAATAAATAAAATAGTCAAGGGAACACCGGCTAACAATTTAAAGCCAGTGGTTCCTAGGGGGTCAAACTTGACTAAAATGAAAGTAAAGAATATTATAGCACCAAATAAATAAGCAATAAATCTAGGTACATTTTTGAAAAAAGATAAATTAAATAATTTACTTCTAGCATCAGGCAAAGCAAAAATTAATGCTTGTAAACCAATATAAGAAATTAAAACTCTAAACCAAAAATCATACTGTTCTTTCGGAAAGTAAGTTTCTATGTTGAATAATAACCATAACTGAAAAAGCATAATAACTAAACCAAATGATATACCAAATATTTTACCAACTCCAAAATTAAAGTTTTTTTTGATAGTTATTACCCCCTAAATCTTTAAATATTTTTTAATAGTAACATGAGCCAAAGGAACAAACAAAATTAAAATCAAAACTATTATCCAATTACTTTTTATCCAATGAATTATTTTGTCCCAAGTAGTACCCAGTTTCTCATAACAAGCATCCTCACAACCATTTCCAATAGTTTTAAAAGAAATTTTATTCAGTATAGAATCATCCCACTTCTGAGAACAAAAATTTAAACAACCATTAAGATCATTGTAATTAGGATTTTTATCACCACAAAGCATACCACCAACACCCTGATCACAAATCATTGGTGAACAATCTTTAATAATTTCAGCATCCATACATTGAAGATTACCAGAACAATAAAAACCAAGTTTTTTACAAGGACTATCTCCAGCATTAGGATTATCATAAACAGGTGCAGAAATTAATTTATTGCCAAAACAATAACCAGCATGAACTAAAATACCCTCACACATACAATTTTCATTATTTTGAATCTTACCATCAGGGCAATTTGCAGGTTTTTTTATACAGGTTTTAGAAGATAAATCACAAACCTGACCTAACAACCAACTACACTCAGAATCTTTAATACAAGTGTTTGTAGAAGATAAAATTTTACAACTTGGAGAACCTGCACTTGCAGAAACACATTGATAACCACTAGGGCAATCTTGTAATTTAATAGAATAACTTGAACCATCACAAGATAACCTACCACGTTCACCATTGCATTTTACAGAATCAATAGGGCAT
>JACQNH010000049.1 GCA_016203175.1 Candidatus Woesearchaeota archaeon | reverse complement strand
TTTTAATACCTTTAATCCCTTTATTTATTCAAGGATCTATATTTTATAATAATCCTTTAGGTTCATTAATTTATCAATCAAAAGTAACGATAAATCCATCAGATTATTTCTTCTATATAAAAAATTTCTTTAAAATATTTTCATTTACTTCACCATTCATTATTTTTGGTTTAATAAATTATAAAAAATTGAAATTTTTCTTAATTATTTTTATCGTAAATATCTTTATACTGCAATTAATCTTTAGCCACAATGTTCAAGAAAGATTTATGCTATCTTTATTCCCTTTAATTTTACCTTTTATAGCATCAGGAATAGATTATATCACTAAAAAAATAAAATATTCTTCTCTAATTATCTTCATTATTGCTTTGCTCATACTTCCATCTTCAATTAATTCAATAATAAATGACCCTGCATCTACAAAATTATTAATAGAATCAACAAAAGAATTAAAAGATCTTCCTCAAGGAAAAATGTTCTGTAACTCGGTACCTTATTGTTCTTTTTTTGGAAACAAAGAAGTTTTTATTGGTAATGAAGTCCATAAAATAAGCTTTCCTCCTAACAAAAATGAATTTCTATTTATCTTAAAAAATGAAAGTATAAAATACATTTTCCTAGATAACTATCATCTTGAACCTAAATATAAGGATTTTATCGAAAATAATTTCAAATTACTATTTCATCATCAGAATGCTTATAAATATACTAAATTGTTCTTAGCAAATTGAAACAAGATTTAAAAGCAGGGAAGATTAAAGAAATAAAAAAAGACTAATTTCAATAAAGTTATTCTTCATAAAGTTTAAATACTTTTCCACTATTCATATAAAAATGAATGATTATAGGGCCTTATTTAAAAAAGCGCTAAAAGATCCACAAATTAAAGGACTAGAATGCATTTGTCCTAGTGGTAGAGTCGCTCTTCAAAAAGTTCTCAAAACTTTACCAGATAATGTATGGGTAAGTGAGTGGCGTTATGGGATGGGTATAGTATCTTATAGATACTATCTCCATATAAATGGGTTGGGATTAAAATTAAAGAAAGCCTATGATGAAGGTAAAAGAGCAGGTCATCCTTTCTTCACAGGAATATTTTCCAAGCAAGATTTAGAATCAATAGCTGCTAAATACGAAGAGGCCTCTGAAGTTCAAGTAAATAGTGCATAAATTCTTCATTTATCTGACTTGGATAAAATACTATATCGCTCCTCTTTATTGTGCCAACTTTCGTTCTTTGACATAAATTATTAACGTACCTCTCAAGAGCATTGACTCGCTGTTTATCGCTCAAAACAGAATAAAATTCTTCTCTGTTTCTTATCAGACTAACAAAATATTTATGTAAGAATCTTGGAATCTTTCTTATTTTAAATTCAGTTTTTATTATTATAACTGGGTCTTCCCAAGTTTCTGGTCCTTCTTTATCTGATTTTCTTAGGTTTCTTACTATTTCTTCAAGCGACTTATTTGTGTCAATTGGAATAATTAAATCAAGTTCCTCATTTAAAATGATTTTATCCTTTGGGTCTTTTATAGCCTCTCTCATAGGTATAATATTGAAATCCGAATTAAGAAAAATTGAATTTTTATATTCTTCTTTAAAATTTAGTTTTCTAAAATATTTAGGACTGGCACAATAACAAGTAAATCTTGGTATAACTTCATGATATAAATTTATTTTAGATTCTATTGACTTTTATATGTCTCTTACTGTCATGTAAAAAATGAATTATTATTGAACTTTCAGGAAGGGGTTTGGTTGACTGTATTAAATTAATTCCTGTAAAATAACCTCTTTTAATAAGCTCTTTAGCTCGTCTAATAACTTGCTTAAATTCTTCCATAGTGAAATCTTTTGTTTTAAATTTTAAAGTTTGTTTTGCCACATTTATCACCAAAAATATCTATAATTTAAGTCTTTTTAAATCTTTCTAAAATTAACTATCAAACAGTAGTGTCATACGCTTAAAGGATCGCTTTAAAATACATTTTCCTAGATAACTATCATCTTGAACTTAAATTCCTTCAGAATGCTTATAAATATACTAAATTATTTTCAGCAGAATGGAAAGAAAACTAAGTACAAATCGTTATATAGCTGCATTCTTTATCACTTTAATAGTCTTTTCTTTAGGCTTTATTATAGGTATATTTGTTGATAAGCTAAGAGCAAATTATGTAACTTCAGTTTTGGATCAGCAAAAAGTAGAATCAGATTCTCTACAATTACAATATTTATACCTAATAACCCAAAACATCACAGAAAATTGTCCAGCTATAAAATCAATTCTAAACAGCAACTTAAAATCTTTAGAAAAATCTTTAGGTCGTTTAACAAATTATAAAGATAGGGCTTTATATAAATTAGAAGAGTTTGACCTTAATAGAAGACAATACGCTTTAGAAGAAATAAAATACTGGACTTTATCAGATAAAATAAAACTTTCTTGCAATGAAGATTTTGTACGCGTTTTATTCTTTTTTACTGCCGATTGTGACGAATGTGACTCTCAAGGTTTTATTCTTGACTATTACAAAAAAGTTTTACAGGATAAATTATTAATATTCTCATTCGATTCAAGATTAGCAGAACAAGAGCCCTTGGTTAAAACATTATTATTTCAGTTTAATATTACTCAATATCCTGCTTTAATAATAGAAAATAAAAAATTTGAAGGTTTAAAAGAGAAAGAAGATATTAAAAATATAATTTGTCCATATTATAAAGAAAAATCAGAAATTTGTTAGTTATTTTATAAAACTTTTAATTAAAAATATTAAATGTTTTAAACCTAATTTACTTTTACCTTCTTTTCTGATTTGAAATTTATATCTAACCTCTTTAATTTTTATATCACTAAATTGTTTTAAGATATCGAATAAAACCTTATAACCTTCCTTAACGCATCTTTCTTCATTTATTTTTTTAGCCAAATCTTTTTTAACTCCAAAAAACCCTGACATCGGATCATTAATTTTTATATTTAAAAATTTTCTAGCAGTAAAATTTGCTGTTTTACTTATAAAATATCTTATAAAACTTAAATTCCCATAATCTTCTCTATTAAATCTCGTTCCAACTACAATATCGTTATGTTTTAAATTTTCATAGATTTCTTTAACTAATTCAGGGGGATGTTGTAAATCTGCATCCATTACAACTATAAAATTATTTTTAGCTTCTTTAATCCCTTCTAAAACTGCCCTGCATAAACCATTTCCAGCTTCTACAACCTTTGCATTCAATTTTAAAGCAATATCTTTAGTCTTGTCTTTGCTTCCAGAATCAACAACTAAAATTTCTGCTTCTTTATATAACCTGTTAAGAATATTAATCAACACTTTCACATTTTCTTCCTCATTTAATGTAGGTATAACAATGCTTAAATCTTTCATAATATAGCGCAGAATAACAAAATATTTAAACCCTGTTGCTATTTTAATTAAGTATGACAGAATGTGAGTTATGTGGTAAAAGTGCTGCTTTAAGCCCTGCATTAATAGAGAATACAAAATTTCTTGTTTGTCCATCTTGTTTACAGCATGGTATAAAATTAGCAGAAGAATTTAAACCTACAATACAAAAAACTGCTCTCAAAAGAAAAGAAGAACCTATATCAATATTTGTTGAAGATTTTCATAAAAAAATTAAAACCTCAAGGGAAAAATTAAATTTGACTCAGGAAGAATTAGCAAAAAAATTAAATGAAAAAGTTTCAATAATACATAAATTAGAGTCTGATAGTTTTTACCCTTCAATTAACTTAGTTAAAAAATTGGAAAATTTACTAAGGATTACTTTAATAGATGTGCCGGAAGAAATCAAAGAGAAAAAAATAGATTTTAAAAGTGATGGCTTAACAATAGGCGACTTAATAAAACTAAAAAGGAAATAATTATAAACCTAATAAATTCTCACAATGATAATGAATCAGTTTATGATGGGTCCTGGAATATTTTTTTCTTTTATGCTATTTGCTTTTTTGGCAGGAGCAATCCTTTTTGCATTCTGGATTTGGATGATTATTGATTGCATTAAAAGAGATTTCAAAAAAGATGTAGAAAAGGTAGTATGGATTTTAGTCATAGTTCTTTTAGGATTTTTAGGCGCATTAATATATTTTTTTGTTGTTAAAATTCATGATAAAAAGAAACATAAAAAATGATTATAAACTCTTTAGCTTTTCAATTAATTCTTTAAACGAATCTAATGAAAGATGCGATATTCTCTCGCTTAACATCTTCTCATTCAAATTTAATTTTTCAATAATCTCTTTTGCTTTTTTTTTAGTATTTTTATTATACTTTACAAAAGCCTCTCTCAAAGCATTTTTTAATTTTTTATCATACTGCAAAAACAATTCTTTAATTATAAAATTCACTTTATTCTCCTCTAATTTTTTAGGTTTTATAACTACCACAACAGATTCAACTTTAGGCTTTGGATAAAAATCTTCAGCTTTAACAAGCTCTTTAAACTCCAAATCAAAAAAATATTTTACCATTAAACTAACCTTGCTATATTTTTCATCATTCTCTTTAGCATTTAGAATCTCATGAAAACCTTTAGGTATAACAAATACCAATAAATCAAAATTTAATCTAATTAATTTCCATAATAAGGGCTCGCATATATTATAAGGCAAACTGGACACACTTTTATTAAACCAAGGAATTTCTATGCCCAATATATTCCCTTCTACAATCTTAATATTTTCTTTCTTAGAAAATTTTTGTTTCAAAATTTCAACTAGCTCTTTATCAATCTCAACAACAATTAAATTTTTAGCTTTTTCAATTAATTTTTCAGTTAAATTTCCAGTTCCCCCACCAATCTCTAAAACAATGTCTTTATTAGAAATTTCTGCATACTCAACAATCCTGTTAATTAACTTTTCATTTATTGTTATATGCTGATCTTTACTAGGTTTTAACATTATTTCCATAAATTATAAAGACTCTAGAAAGCTTTAAAAATCATATTATTTAGCTTTTAAAGGTATGAAAAAAGTAAACATCCTGGAAGACACAAAAACAAGGTTAAAACTGGAAATTAGGGGCGAAACCCACACTTTATGTAACGCTTTAAGAAAGGAATTATGGGAAGATAAAGATTTAATAGCAGCAGCTTACCATTTAGAACATCCGATGATAGGCCATCCTACATTTATAGTTGAACATAAAAAGGATGCTAAAAAAGCCTTACATGCAGCAGTTGCGAGATTAATTAAGAAAAATGAGGAACTCAAAGAGAAATTTAAGAAATTAATATAACGATGTCATTTTTAAAAAAATTCTGGCACTTTATCTGGTATGAAGATTCTTTAGCTTCTTGGATTGCTAATATAATCTTAGCAATAATAATTGTTAAATTCATTTTTTACCCTGCTCTGGGTTTTCTTTTAGGTACAAAATTCCCAATCGTGGCAGTAGTCTCAGAAAGCATGGAACATAATGCAAATTTTGAAACATGGTGGGAAAATAATAAAGAATTTTATCTATCTATGAACATTACAAAAGAAGAATTTTTAAATTATCCCTTTAAAAATGGTTTTAATAAAGGGGATATTATGATTTTAAGGGGAGCAAAAGACATAAAAAGGGGGGATATTTTGGTCTATTACTCTGATTCACACAAAAATCCAATAATCCATAGGATAATTGTAATAAACGATAAAATTTCAACCAAAGGTGACAATGTGGCTATAATACAAAATTTTGAAAAGGAAATCCCAAAAGAAAATATTGTTGGTAAAGGTTTATTTAAAATTCCATTCTTAGGCTACATTAAAATTATATTCACAGAAATTGTAGGAGGTATAAAAAATGTTATTTTGTCCTAAATGCTCATCTATTCTAATTCCAAAGCAAGGAGCAAAAGGAATTTTATCTTGTTCCAATTGTAATTATAAATCAAAAGCTTCTGAAGATTTAGTTATTAAAGAAAAGGTTAAACTTCCAAAACAGAAAGAAGTTGTAGTTGTAGAAAAACGCATTGATTCATTACCCAAAACACATGAAGAATGTCCTAAATGTAAACACAAAGAAGCATATTTCTGGACAATACAAACAAGAGCTGGTGATGAAGCTGAAACAAGATTCTTTGAGTGTACTAAATGTAAAAATCGTTGGCGAGCATACAAGTAAACTTTTCCAAAATATTTAAATACCTTATTCCATAAACATTATCATGGACAAAAAAGGATGGGTAAAAACTAGAAGCTCTACTAGTTTGATTCTAGGTTTAATATTCTTATTTATAGGTTCTTATCAATTAATCTTTAAAAATATCTTTTCATCAGAATTCCTATCAAATTTAGTTAATTCTCAATTATTCATCAATATTTGCCTGGTTATAGGGGGTATTTTATTATTCTTAGATTCATTCTCAATAAGTCATGGTGGGGGAAAATTGCTATCCATCATAGCTGGTTTAATAATGCTGGCAATAGGGATTTTACCAATTTTAGTTTTTCAATTTAGTATTAAAGCAATCCCATTACCAATAGAGAATATTGCAGTATTTCATGGAATTTTAGCTTTTTTCGGGATTTATTTATTAGTAGATACTTTTTTAATGAAAACCCCACATGAATAGTCCTTAAAATATACAAATTATTACAATAAAGGTTATAAATGAATTTTAGTTATATAAATAAAATGAACCTATTATTGTCAGAACCAAGATTCTTAAAAGAACCAATCTCTATAATCTCTGATATAGTAAATGAAGTCAAGTTTAAATTTGACTCAGATAAAATAGAGTTAACTGCAATGGACCCGGCTAAAATCTCTTTAGTTAATTTTAAAATACTATCATCCGCATTTGTAGAATATGAAGTTCAAGATAGATTGGAACTAGCATTATCTTTAGAAAGTTTAAAATCCGTATTAAACAGAGCAAAATCCTCAGACACAATAAAAATTGAATTAGATAAAAATAAAAACTGTTTAAAGATTCAATTAAAAGGCGAAACAACAAGAACTTTTAATATAAGTTTATTAGAACTGGATGAAGAAGAAAAGAAAATCCCAGACTTAAACTTCCCATTAAAAATTGACATGCACTCTGTTAATTTAAATGATGCAATAGATGATATCTCAGTTGTATCAGATGCAGTTGCTTTAATTGCTCATAATGATAAACTAATTTTGGAAGCAGAATCAAGTGTAAACTCAGCAAAAGTAGAAATCCCAAAAAGTGAAAGTGTTTTAATAAATTTAAAAGGTGATAGTGTAAAATCAAGATACGGAACAGAATATTTAAAAAAATTCCTTAAAGGTTCAAAAATCTCTGAAAGTGTTTCTTTGGAATTTGGTAAAGATTATCCTATAAGAATAAATTATTTAGTCAAGGATAAATTGGAATTAAGTTTTATCATGGCCCCTAGAGTACCAAACGATTAATGCATTAAATTTAAATAATATTTGTTTCATTTAATCATTATGGCTTTAGAAGAATATTCAACAGAAAATTTGAATCCTCTATTAAGAGAAGATTCTAAGTATAACTCTCAAGGAATTACTGAAAGTCTTTATAATACAAGTTCAAGAATTTTGAAATTCTTTGTAAATTCACCAGTAGCCGCTTTAGAAGGTTTAGAATTTATTTTAAGTTATTCCAGCAATCAAACCCCTTCTACATTGTCTTTAGCCTTTCTAGGATTTACCGCTTTTAAATCCCTAAAAAATAAAGCAGAGGAAATAGAAAAGTCCTCAAAAAATTCCTTTGAAAAGTCGTTAGAAAACTTAAATAAAACTGAAAAACGATAATCTTTTAAATTCGTTCTCTTATTTATTTTTATGAAAACTCAATTAAAACAAGTAACAAGGGACATGACAATAGGCGATATAGTTTCAAAACATCCAGACACAGCTGAAGTTATGCTTTCTCATGGCTTGCATTGTATTGGTTGCCACGCTAATCCTTTAGAAACATTAGAACAAGGCGCATTAAGTCATGGAATGGATAAAAAAGAATTTGAATCAATGCTTTCTGAAATAAACCAAATAATCTTAAATCCTAAACCTAAACCACAAAATTCTAACAAAGTAATGATTTCAAAATCAGCAACTTCAAAAATTTTAGAATTGTCAAAAAATGAAAAAAAGTCCTCAGTTTTTAGAATTCAAGTTGTTCCTGGGGGTTGCTCAGGTTTTCAATATGTAATGGGTTTTTCAGAACAATTGCCAGATGATCATTTAATAATGCAAGATAATGTTAAAGTTGTTATTGATCCAGATTCTCAGGCTTACTTAAAAGGTTCAGAAATAGATTTTATAGATAATTTAGAATATTCAGGCTTTAAAATAAATAACCCAAATAAAAAATCTTCTTGTGGTTGTGGTTCTTCTGTTGGATTTTAATTTTAGAGAATTAGAGTTGCGGATCCCCTTCAAGTTCAATAGCATATTTTCAAAGGAGGTTGTCCACAACTTTTGGTCTTGAATGAAAAAAGAGGGGTTACAGTTCAAAGCCATAACCCCCACGCAGCCTTTGTTTAGTTATTATTGTTCACCTTTTTCTCACCTCCGTGGTATTCTTTAGTAAATAATTAACAAATCCTTTATAAATCACTTATGAAGGGTTTATTAGGAAATTAAGTAGGTAAAAAAAATCCATAATCTTTATAAACCATAATTCAAGATTACTTACTACACAATGGTATTCGTAATGCATAATATTTACTATTTCCTGAATCTTATCAGTATTATAGTTGCAGCTGTAATTGCTTATTATGGTTATAAAGCGTATAAATTCACAAATGAAAAGAAATACGCATTTTTTGGTTTATCATTTTTATTACAAGTTATTGGTTATGTGATCTTAATAACCGCCTTCATTGTTCATAAAACAACTCAATATTTTTTCCCAGAAGCAGTTCCAGAATTAATCAAAAATATAGTTCCTCTTTACCATTCAATCTATGGGGTTTACATTCTGTTTACATTAACAGCATACACTTTATTTATCTTAATTTACAGCGAAATAAAAGAAAGACCACATTTAACTTTAATAGGTTTTTTAATTCTAGCTTTAATGTACCCAGCTTATCATTCATTTAGATTTTTTAATGCAGTTGCAATTGGTTTAATATTATTCATTTTATACTATCAAATTACAGCTTATAGAGAGAAAAAAGAATTAAATAAAATGTTAGTTATTATAGCATTTTTCTTATTTTTATTGAGTCATGCAGTATTATTTTTATTTGGACCAACAGTTACAATGATAGCTTTAGCATATGGTATCCAACTAATCTCATTTTTATTATTCGCAGCAATAGTCCTAAGAATTGAAACAAAATGGCAGCAAAAAGAAGATCAAAAATAGAAATAATTGGAGACATCCTTTTCTTGATGCAAAGGAAAGGGGGAAAAGTCAAGCCAACACATGTTCTATATGGCGGGAACCTTAGTCATGATAGATTAAAGATTTACATAGATGAACTTTTAGCAAAGCAATTAATCGAAGAGGTTATCGAAGGAGAAAAAAAGTTCTATAGAATTACAGATAATGGTTTAAAACTAGTTGAAGAGTTAAAGAAAATTAAAAACGTTACAGAAGCTTTTGGTTTATAAATTTCTTGAAAGATTTACATTAAAAAATTCTTTTTTAAATTTATATAAAACCTAGACGTTCTTACAATTATTTTGTTAAAATTTTCAAAAATTTCTACGATAAATATATTAAAATATAGAAATATTTATATAGCAGTTATTCATTATTATTGAATAAATATTCACTTTAAATGAAAATGATCCCAAAAAATACTGCTAAACTGCTAAGGTTTTTACTTAGAAATATAGAGAGATATGGTTATAACATTAATCAAATAGCTAAATATCTAAAGATTAGTGTAGGGAGTTCTTTTAAAATTCTTAAAGATTTGGAAAAAAATAAGATAGTTACCGCCGAAACCATAGGTAATGCTATAAATTATAATCTTAATCTTGATAATCCTGAAACGGTAAAACTATGCGAATTATTACTCCTCGAAGAAAAAAGACAGTTGAGTGGCTATGCTAAGCTTTACAGCGAATCTATTCAAGAATTTAATAAAGCAGAATTGATTATTTTATTTGGTTCAATTTTAACAAAAAAAGAATTTAATGATGTTGATGTTTTATTTGTTACAAACAAATCTAAAGAAGTAAATGATTTTTGCCTAGAATTATCAAAAATAAGGACTAAACCAGTAGTTCCATTGATACTTAAAAAAGAAGATTTAATTAAAGAATTAAAAAATAGAAAAGAAGCAATATTATCTTTAATTAAAGAGAGTGTAATCTTAAAAGG
>JACQNH010000046.1 GCA_016203175.1 Candidatus Woesearchaeota archaeon | reverse complement strand
GTTGGGATGTTAATCGGAAAAATAATAGAATATTATGCCATTACTGTTTTAAATACAACTCTTTTACGAGTAGTTTTTCCTCTTTATCTTATAATTGGTTGTTTTTTATTTGGTTTTTTAATAGGTTCTGTTTCAGGAGCCATCCCCTCATATCAGGCTTCAAAATTAAAACCAGTAGATGCTTTGAGATATGAATAGAAAGATTTAAAGAACTAACTAATATCGGGTTTTTATGGAATACAGACAAATAGAATATCAAAAAGATTCAGAAGTACATATATTTCGGTATTTACCGGGTGATGAATCAAAATTAACACAACTTCTTTTTGATGCAGCAAAAGATCCAGATAGACCAGATTTTGATGAATTAGATGCTCTTCTTATCTCGCATACGATTGCACCGCCAGATTTGCATGACACCATAAAAAAATATTTTGAAGAAATCTACTCTTGATAGTAAGTAGTTCCTAAAGCCAAAGCTATTTCAGCTTTTTTTAATTCTTTGCCTAAATAAGCTATGTGGTCTTTTCTATTAAACCATTTTAAATTATTTTTTTCTTCATAATCAAAAATAGTACTCCAAATATCTTGCGCTTTTTTTCCTCTAAATTCTTTTAATATTTCATGTTTATAATTACAAATAGCAACACTTATCTGGCTAGTATCAAACATAACTTTAATCAGAATATAACATCCCAAATCAGTCTTAAAATCTTTATAGGGATCTAAACTAGGACATTCAATTATTTCAAAATCCTTAGCGTAAGTTTTATCCTTCACCCAATTTGGTCTTTCTTCCATTTTAAATTATTTTTAAAACTATCTTTTTAAATTTATCTATATGGGATAAATAGAAATATTTATTAAACTTTAAAACCAATAAAATGTATTAAGGAGGTGTCTTTAATGGCTGATAAAGGTATACTTGATTGGATTGCCACAATATTAGTAGTAATAGGTGGTATAAACTGGGGATTGGTTGGTTTGTTTGATTTAGACTTAGTTGAAACAATATTAGGAAGCATTCCAGTATTACAAAAGATAATTTACATATTGGTAGGCTTATCTGCTTTATATATGATATATTATATGGCTAAAGAATAAACAACTTATTTTTTAGCTTTTTTTATTTTATCTCAGTTCTTTTTTCAACTTTTCCGCATCTTAAACAATGTTTTTGATAATCTCTTACATTAGAAGTTGCAGAAGTCCAAAATTTTTCCTTACCCCATCTATGAATCCCAAATTTACATAATATTTTACCAAAAACCATAAATAATTAGTGTTTTACAGATTTAAAAATTTAATTAATACAATACCACCTTCTTTTATATCCATCTTAGTAGTATAATTACCATTAACTTCTAAAACATATTTAACAGGTAAATCAGAACTATAAATCTTGCATGGTTCTTTTTTACAAGGTTCAGCTAAAATTATCTTCTTTATAGTTTTATTTTCATCAATAAATAATATGTCTAGTGGAATCAAAGTGTTTTTCATCCAAAAATTCCTTATTTCAGGATTATCATAAACAAATAACATACCAGAATTTTCATCTAAACTTTCTCTAAACATCAGGCCATTAGCTCTCTTTTCCAGGGTGTCGGCAATCTCAACATTTATCTTTTTTCCGTTTATTATAACATATTTAGAACATCCATACAAAAACAAAGTAGCCAATATAAAAATTATAACTATAAATTTATAAATTCTCATATTTTATTAATAATATTTAATTAAGATATAAAACTTACTAAAATGCCAGTTAATGCAGATTACGAATATACAAATGCTGTAAAAGAATATGAGAAGGCTCAGACTGATGAAGAAAGAATAAAAGGTTTAAGAAAAATGCTTTCCGTTGCACCTTCGCATAAAAGTGCACAAGTTCTAAGAGCAGATATAAAAAATAAAATAGCAAAATTAAGAGAAAAATTAGAAAAACAAAAAAAATCAGCTAAAAAAACATCACAAGTTTCAATAAAAAAAGAAGGTGCAGCAACCATATGTTTAGTAGGCACAGAGAACACTGGAAAATCTTACTTTTTAAATCAATTAACTGGAGCAAAAACTATAACTGGTCTTTATAAACCTCAAGTAGGTATTTATGATTATTATGGTGTCAAATTACAAGTGATAGAAATACCACCAATAAAAGAAAATTTAGATAAAACAGACTTAGGTCCTTCTCTATTGGCCATAATTAGAACATCTGATTTAATTGTTTTATTCTTTAATAATCCAGAAGAAAAAAATTTATTAGATCGTGAACTTGAACAAGCAGAAATAAACAAGCCGATTTTGATTTATAATAATCAAGAAAATATAGGTGATGAAATCTGGAAAAGATTGCCTTTAATTAAGGTTCAAACAAAACAGCCAGGGAAAAAACCAGACTATCCTCCTGTTGCATTAAAAAAAGGTTCATCTGTTAAAAATTTAGCAGAGCATATACATAAAGATTTTATAAAAAAATTCAAAGAAAAAGATAAGTTTAGTGGTAAAATTATAATGCCCTGGGCAAGAGTATGGGGTAAAGGTGTTAAGTTTGGCGGTCAAAGATGTGGGTTTAATCATATATTAGAAGACGGTGATGTAGTTGAACTACATAAGAAATAAACACTAAAATGACCATTCATTTATATTTGTTGTTTAATCAGTCTTAAGAACTCATAACGTTCTTTCTCTCTTTCAGATTCTGTTCCTAAAATTTGTAGCTTCTTTTGATATTTTTTCTCCTTTTGTTAATAAGAATGATGCTTCAGTCATTTTATATCCATTTTTTACTTAATCCCTCTGGCAACTGTTTAATAAAATCAATTATTTTTTGCAATAATGACTCATGTTCTTCCGCTTTTTCTTCCAATTCATTAACTCTATTTTCTAATTCTTCTACTCTTTCCTCTAAATTTGGTTCTGGTTCAGTGGTAATTATGACAACATTATCATAATCCATATGAACTATACCATTATGACCGGTTCTTGTTTGAAAACCAAAAGTATGCTCTAAGCTTGGAGAACTAAGATTGCCTCTAGTTGTTTTTATGATACCATTAGGAAGAGTAATTTCAGGATTAGCTCCTTCTTCTGTAAAAGTAATCTTAATATGATATCTTCCAAAATCATTCCCAACCCCACCATCATCTACACTATTCCAAAATCCAAAAATAGATATTAATATATTATCTACATTTATTCTACTAATCCTATTACCAGAACCATCAATATAATTAACATCGTATTCTATTATATCTCCTGATGCAAAAGTTCTATTTTTTATCTCTAACGTAATTGCTCTGTCTTCAGGAGTTAATTGTATAGTATGATATACTTCATTTATTGTGTCAACATAATGTTCATCAATGAATAAATTATTTATATCACTTCCAGGAATTTCATTCCATTTATTTATATCTAAGCCTCCAGAACTAAAATCATCATAAACTTCAGTAGCTCCTAAAACATAAAAAGAATTTAATATCACAAACAATATCAATAATAACCATTTATTCATTTACATTCACCAAATAAAATATTAAAACAAAAGCTTTATATATTTTATGATTGTCCTTATGATATATCATAAAGAAGTATCATATAC
>JACQNH010000045.1 GCA_016203175.1 Candidatus Woesearchaeota archaeon | reverse complement strand
GTTTGACCCAACACAAACAAGATTAACCAGCTTCTAAGCGAGTGACCCGAGCCGAAGGCGAGCATGCCACCAGTCTATAGCGTTCCCGAAGGGATGACCGAAGGTCAAGCGATGACTGGTGGTGGTCACGAGCTTTGACATAATACTAGTCGTAATATGAACATTAAAATTTCAAAACCATGTAATTGCGTCCAAGTTTGTTTATTTACTAATATATTTACTTTATTTGATAATTCTACAAAGCTTTTATGGGGTAGTATATTATTCATGATTTTAGTGTTTTATATTAGTTTTAAAAGTTTATTGTTTATTAAAATGCGGTTAGTTTAGTTTGATTTAGGCTTTTTAGTAGTCTAGAATTTTCTATTAGTTTGTTTATATTAATTGTTAATCTTGTTTGTGCTTTATCTAATGCTTCTTTTAAAGTTTGGAATTTTTCTGGTTGTTTTGTAAAAGCAAATCTTGTGGCTTCTCTTAAAATTCCAACACCTAATGGGGCATAATATTCTGGTTTAACTTCTCTTAAGACTAAAGCAGAAGATTGACGTTTAATTTTTGATAAATATTCTGCAATTGCTAGCTTATTTGCATAGTAAGCGCCTGTGACTGAATTTGCGTATGTTTTTCTTCCATAAAAGCTTTCATAATCAGAGAATATTAAAGCATCATTTTGAGGAGAATAAGGATTTTTAGATTCTGCTTCTATAACTTCAAAGCTCCATTCTTTAGGGAGTAAAATTATTTCGTAATGGTTGCCTAAGTATTCATGATGAAAAAGCTGATAGTTATTAAGCCAAGGATAATTTTTTATTTTTGAGATTAGAAATTTAGAAATTGAGTCATCTACTGCTGTAATGGACCATTTACTTGGAACTAATTTTCTTTGTGGTTTTATTCCTAGCAAACCTGAAGATAGCAATTTAATAATCTCGGAATTAGTTTTATTTGAGTTATATAATTTTAATATGCCTTCTGTTGCTTTTAGGTCTGTATCTGAAATAACTTTTTCAACTACTGTGTCAACTGAAGGATTCTCTTGTAATTTTGCTTTTTGTAATAATGCTGGATTTGCTAATGGATTTGCAAAATTATCTAAATTAATTTTTGGTTTGGGAGTTTTTTTAAGAAAAAATTCTATATCTGTGGGTTTCTTTGACATTGAAGTCTCTTGTAAGACCTCTAGTAATCTATTTGACAATGGTTTAATTTCTGTTTTGAATCTCGAGTATATTAAAGTAGATCTTAATTGTAAAACTTGTTCTATAGATAAATTGTTTCTAAACCATTCTTCTGGAGATGTTAAATTTTTATTTTCTAAATGTCCAACAGGTGCTAAGATTCCTGAAAAAACTTGAGGATAACCATATTGTCCCACAAAAATTTCCGGGGGAGAAGATCCTACAAAGCTTTTTGAAACTAATTTTGGTAAGAAATTTTTTATATTTTCCAAAGACTGCTTTAAAAGAAATCCCTTTTCAGATTTAGAGGTATAAATTTTCATTAATTAATATAAGATTTTCAAGTATAAAATTGTTTTTAATCCCTTAATTCATTAATGCCGATAAAGATTACAAAAATAGCTACTAATGCTAAAATCCAGAATAAGCTGCCTACTAAAGTTGTTAAGGCGACGATCCTGATATAATGATAGGATGTTGCTAAAATACCTAATAAGGCTAATACTATTAAGCCAGATACAATTTGGATTATGTTTTTTATTTCCATTGATACTACTTTTGAATAGTTTTTTATTTAAAAGCTTTATTGTTCTTTACTAATTACATTTTTATACTACTATTATCCTTTGAGATTTATGAGATTATTCAATTTGCATGGTAATCATTTCCCAGCACATCATTGGCATTTTGTACATTTTAAAGCACATAAAGAATTAAGGCATTTTTATTTGAGTATTATTATTAGAACTTTTGCATTGTCTTTGATTACTATCTTTACCCCTATATATTTGATTAAAGAAATAGGTTTTAGTTTTCAAGATGTGATATTATTTAATATTATTGGTACTTTAGTTTATGGACTTTGTTCTTATTGGGCTGCATTATTTTGTTCTAAATTGGGTGCAAAATTTTTAATGTTAATGACACAACCTTTTTTTATTTTATATTTTGTTTTACTTTATTATTTGAAATTTAGTCCTAATTTGATTTGGAATGCTGCGATAATTGGTGGTTTTGCTGATGGATTTTTTTGGATTGCTTATCATAGTGTTTTTTCAAAATCAACAGACATAGTTCATAGAGGGGAAGAAGTTTCATTAGCAAATGTTATGGCGATTTTAATTAGTATATTAGCTCCTGTTATTGGAGGATTAGTTGCTTTTTATTTTAATTTTTTAATTTTATTTGTTTTTGTAGGTGCGTTATTGATTTTATCTATTATTCCTTTATTTTTTGGTAAAGAAGTAAAAGAAAGATTTAGTTTTAGGATTAAGAATGTATTTAATTTAAAATATTTTGGAGATGTTTTGGGATTTATGGGTCATGGGGCAAAAGGTGTTGGGGATGGTATACTATGGCCTTTATTTTTATTTTTAGTTTTAAAGAATTATGTTGCTATTGGTGGTCTTGCTAGTCTAAGTGGAATTTTAGCTGCTTTTGTTTCTTATACTGCGGGAATTTTAAGTGATAAATTTAATAAAAGAACCTTTATTATGGTTGGAGGTTTTTTAAACAGTATTTCTTGGTTTATAAGGCATTTATATCAGAGTGTTGTTGGTGTTTCGATAATTTCTTTTTATTCTAGTATGACGTCTATGATATTTGAGGGTCCTGTAGGCGCTTTAGTTTATGATAGGTTAGGAAAGCATAAGAGTAGATTAGAATATTTGGTTTTTAGGCAGATTTCTTTGACTTTAGGAATGTTGGTAATTTTAGGCGTTGTTTATTTTAGTTTAAGTTATAAAATTGGATTTATAATTGCAGGTATTGGAAGTTTAATGCTTATGTTTTTTTAAAGTAAACATAGTTTTTTGAAAAGTTTTATTCTTTAGAGAGATAATACTACTTTTAACTTCAAGATACTATATAAAATTAAAAGAAAGAAAGGCTTATAAATGATTTTATTGGTTAAAGATTTATGAAAAGTGTTTATTCTTTTATTAAGGAAAACTGGCAAAATCTTAAAGAAAATAATGTTCAGCTATATAGGGAAAGATTGATTAAATGGAGAAGACAGCCTAGTTTTTTAAGAGTTCAGCGCCCTACAAGATTGGATAGAGCTAGGGCTTTAGGGTATAAGGCTAAAGAAGGTTATTTGATTGTAAGAGCGAGGATTCAAAGAGGGGGTAAAAAAAGACCTCAATTAAAGGGTGGAAGAAAGGGAAGAAATTATTATATCTATAGAAGTTTAGGAAAGAATTATCAACAGATTGTAGAGGAAAGAGTAAACAAAAAGTATCCTAATTGTGAAGTTTTAGGAAGTTATTTTGTGTTAAAGGATGGAATGCATAATTGGTTTGAAATTATATTAGCTGATAGGATTAAGGTTTCTAAGTACAAAGGAATGGAATGGTTATTGAACGGAAGAGGAAGAGCTTTTAGAGGAGTAACTTCTGCTGGTAGAAAGTTCAGAGGCTTAAGACATAAAGGCAAGGGGAGAGAAAAGGTAAGACCAAGTTATAGTGCTTTAAGCAAAAAGTCTATTCATGTTAAATAAGAAGTATTTTAAATTCTAATTTTAGTTAATTTTTAAATGGCGAAGGTAGTTGGATTAAAAGAAATAAAAGAATTGCTAGATAAAAGCGAAAATCCATTTTTTTTATTTGATGAGGATTGTGATGGATTTTGTAGTTATTTATTGTTTAAAAGATACTGTAAAAAAGGTAATGCAAGAGTTGTTAAGGATTCCCCCAAAGTTGATTTAAAATATGCAACAATAGCTAATAGATTTAATCCAGATTTAGTAATTGTTTTAGATAAGCCTTTGGTGCAGCAAGATTTTGTAGACAATTGCAAATCTAAAGTTGTTTGGGTTGATCATCATCCTATTGTTGATATTGAAAATGTAAAATATTTTAATCCTAAATTTAAGAATCCAAATGAACAAAGTGCGACAACATATTGGAGTTATAAATGTGTTAATGGTGATAAATGGTTAGCTGCTATAGGGTGTGTTGCTGATTATTTCATTCCTGATTTTATTGATAATGTTAAGAAAGAATACTCTGATTTATTTAATGATTATAAAACTATAGAAGATTTGATTTATAGCAGTAAGTTTGGAAAAATAATAAGAATTTTAAGTTTTTTACTAAAATTGAGAGCTAAGGAATTTATGGATTGTGCAATTATATTGGAACAAGTAAAGGATCCTTATCAGATTTTAAATTTTGAAGGAAGGCTTGAGGTTTTGAGAGGAATCTTTGAGAAAATAAATGATAAGTATGAAAATTTATTAAAGAAAGCATTGCTTAATATGAAAAAGGAGAATGGTTTATTATGGTTTATTTACCCTACTGAAGACATAAGTTTTACTTCTGAATTAGCACAATTTTTGAAGTACTCTACTGGAAGTGAGGTTGTTTTAGTTGGTAGAGATACGGGGGAGGATATTAAAGGAAGTTTAAGAAGCATTAAGATAAATTTACAACCTATAGTTAAAAAGGCTTTAGAAGGTTTAAGTGATGGAAGTTATGGTGGGGGGCATAAAAATGCATGTGGTTTTAATGTTAAAAAATATGACTGGGATAAATTTTTTAAAGTTATCAAGGAAGAGGTTAAAAAATGCAAAGAGGTGTAATTTTCTTAATTTTAGTTTTTTTAATGACACAAATTGTTTTTGGTCAAGTAGAAAATTATAATGATGTTAAAGAATTGGAGATGGATTTAAAAATAGATTTAAATTTTAGATTGGATGGTTTGGAGAAATTTAAATTTAATGATTTAGAAGCTGATTTGTTTTTAATCCCTGAAGAAAATTATATGCAAAGTGTTGAGAGTTTAGAATTAAGCATGAATCCTGATGGTAAAAAAGATGAAAAAGCCGGGTTTATGAGATTTAAATGGACAAAGCCTAATTCTGAGAATCTAAAAGCAAGTTTAAAGTCTAGAGTTTTAAATAAGAATGAGATTTTTAGAATTGATAAAAAAGTAAAATATCCTTTTGTTAATAATGATTTAAGGGAATATCTTGAGGAAACTAAGTATATTGATATAAATGAGGACATAAAAAGTTTAGCTAGACAGTTGGCTCAAGATACTGATGATCTTTATTTGATTAGTGTTAAAGTTGCTGAGTGGGTTAGAAAAAATATAGAGTATAATCTAAGCACTTTGAATTCTGAGGCTGTTTTTAAAAGCAGTGATGTATTAAAACAAGGAGAAGGAGTATGTGATGAATTAACAAATTTATTTATTTCTTTATTGAGAAGTTTAGGAATTCCTGCAAGATTTGTTACTGGGGTTGTTTATAGTAATCTAGGTTATAAATGGTTTAATCATGGCTGGAGTGAGGTGTATTTTCCTGGTTATGGCTGGGTGCCTTTTGATGTTACATTTGGCCAATATGGTTGGATAGATCCTAGTCATATTAAATTGCAGAGTAGCCGTGGATCTGGTGAATCAAGTGTTAATTACAGATGGCATTCTATTGGTGGAGATGTTAAACTGGATAAGATAGAATTAAATACAATTTATTTAAGTGAAATTGAAGGTTTTAGAAGCCCTGTTAAATTAAATGTCAGGAGTAATCTTCAAAATGTTGGATTTGGGAGTTATGTGCCTGTTATTGTTGAAGTTGAAAATTTAAAAGACTCTTATGTAAGTGCTTTTGTTTATTTAAGCAATGCTCCTGGTTTTTATGATGAAAGAGAAAAAGTAATTGCTTTGAAGCCCTTTGAGAAGAAAAGTCTGGTTTTTATTGTTGAGTTTAAAGGGGATTTTAAGGATAATTTTATTTATTCTAGTGAAATAAAAGTAAATGATCAATTTGGTGACTCATCTAGTGTAAAGATTCAGTCTAGTAAGAATTATGAGTTTTATGGTTTAGATAAGGCTTTGAAATTTTTGAAAAATATATTAAGCAGAGAAAAAAAACAGTTTTTTGATTCTTTGGACATAAAATGCAAAGGGGATAAAGATAATTATTGGTCTAATGAAATTGGAAGGATTAATTGTGAATTTTTAAGCCAAGAAGATAATAAAAATGTAGATGTTTGCTTATTTGATTATTGTAAATTAATAGATTTAGAAGGTCGTAAAAAAGAGAGTGTTGAATTCGAAGTTAATTTTAGTAATTTTGAAAATGTTTGGGTTACGGTTGAGAATAATTTATTTTTTAGAAAAGAATTCTTAGATATGAAGATAAATAAAATCCCCTCTATTGAAGTTAGTGATTTTGATATTGGGTTTATTGATTACTATGATGATAGATTTGTGAACTTAGCTTTGGTTTCTAATGTCAATGTTAAAGATTTGGATGTTAAGATTAATGGGTATGAATTAAGTTTTATAAAAGAATTAAATGGGAGAGGTTCTTTTGATGTTTTAGTAAAAGGTGAAATGGTTTATGATGGTGCTAATGTTGAAATTGATTTTAAGGATGAGTTTGGTAATCGATATTTTACTAGTAAAAGATTTAATGTTGATGTTAGCAATATTCCATGGTATAGTAGGATGATTCTGTGGTTTAAGAGATTATTTTAAGAATAGTTTTAAAAACATTGAAATTCTAAATACTTTTAAAGGGCCTATAGTATAGTGGATAGAACGCACCGCTTCGGACGGTGAAACCCAGGTTCGAATCCTGGTAGGCCCATAGCTTTTTTAGAAAGAAAACAAAAGAAAATGGATAAGGAAAAGATATTGTATTTAAAAGATGCGTGTTTGAAAGAAATTGAAACTGAAGTGAAATCTGTTAATGGGAAGTATGTTGTGTTAGGAAAGACTATATTTTATGCTACAGGTGGCGGTCAACCTTGTGATACTGGAAAAATTATCAGGATAAAAGATAATAAAGAGTTTAATGTTGTTTTCGTTGGAGTCTTTAATAATGAAGTTTCTCACGAAGTTGATTTAGATGAATTACAAAAAGGAGATAAGGTTAAATGCATTTTAAATTGGGAGAGAAGATATATTTTTATGAAATACCATACTGCAATGCATTTGTTAATCTCAATTATAAATAAACATTCTGGCGCTTTAATAACTGGAAATCAGATTGGAGAGGATAAATCAAGATTGGATTTGAATTTAGAAAATTTTAGCAAGGAAGATTTTATTAAATGGATTGATGAGGCTAATGAGATTATAAAAAAAGATGCTATGGTTAAGAATTATTTTATTTCTAAAGAGGATGCAATGAAAAATCCTAGTTTATTTAAATTAAAAGATAAACTACCTAAAGATTTAGAAGAGTATAGAATTACTGAGGTAGAAGGAGTAGATATACAAGCAGATGGTGGGACGCATGTTAATTCTTTGAAAGAGATTGGTAGACTGGAGTTTTTAAAGGCTGAAAATAAAGGTAAAAATAATAGAAGGGTTTATTTTAGGGTTGTTTAATTATGGTTCAATTCTTTCTATTTCTTTTATATTTGTTGGAATTAACATATTTTTAAATATAAACTTCCATGTTTCATGTTGCAACTCTACCGACTTCTTCTTCACATTTTTTATTAATCCTGAAATTGCTTCTATAGGACATTCTATTCGTTTTTTCATAAAATTTAGGTGAAAAAACTGTATATAAATATTATCCAGTACAAACTTTTATGAATGCCGAAACCTATTTAAATTATCCAAATAAGTTTAATTTATGAATAAAGATAAAAAAGTGGAAGTTGGAATTACTGTAAAAAAGAGTGAGGATTTTTCAGAGTGGTATACCCAAGTTGTTCAAAAGGCTGAATTGGCTGATTATTCTAGTGTTAAGGGATGTATGATTATAAAACCAAATGCTTACTCGATATGGGAAAATATTCAAGAATATCTGAATAAAAAATTAAAAAAATTAGATGTTAAAAATGCTTATTTTCCTTTATTTATTCCTGAATCATTTTTTAAAAAAGAGATTGAGCATGCAAAAGGTTTTAAGCCTGAAGTAGCATGGATTTCTAATAGTGAAGAAGGGGAGAGATTAGCTATTAGACCTACTTCTGAAACTGTTATTTATGATTCTTATTCGAGATGGATACAGAGTTATAGGGATTTGCCTTTAAAATTAAATCAGTGGTGCAATGTGGTAAGATGGGAAACAAAAGCAACTAGGCTATTTTTGAGAACAAGAGAATTTTTATGGCAGGAAGGACATTGTGTTTATGAAACTATAGAAGAATGCAATAGGGAAACATTAATGTATTTGGAGGAGTATAGAAAATTATGCGAGGAATTTTTGGCGATTCCTGTTTTGGTAGGAAGAAAAAGTGAAAGAGAAAAATTTGCTGGGGCTTTGTATACGACTAGTATTGAAGGATTTATGCCTGATGGGAGAGGTTTACAAATGGGTACTTCTCATAATTTGGGACAAAATTTTGCTAAGGCTTTTGGTATTAAATATTTAGGAAAGGATGAAAAGGAACATTTACCTTGGCAAAATTCTTGGGGGGTTTCTACTAGATTAATAGGCGCTTTGGTTATGGTGCATGGTGATGATAAAGGTATGGTGATTCCTCCTAAAATTGCTTCTACTAAAATTGTTATTGTGCCTATTGGTTTTGAAAAATCGGAGAAAATTGTTAAGAAGGCTAAAGAAATTAAGAAAGATTTAGAATCTTTTGGTGTTATTTTGGATGATAGAAAAGAATATACTCCTGGATGGAAATTTAATGAATGGGAATTAAAAGGTGTGCCGTTAAGAATTGAGATTGGGCCTAAGGATTTAGAGAAAAATCAAGTTGTTATTGTAAGAAGGGATAATGGAAAGAAGAAAGAAGTTAAATTTACAAACTTGAAAAAAGAAGTGGGAGAGACTTTAGAGGAAATCCAAAAAAATTTATTTGAAAAGGCTAAAGAATTTTTAAAATTGAATACAGTGAAGGTTAAAAATAAAATTGAATTTGAGAATGCTATTAAAGATAGAAAATTAGTTGAAGCTACTTGGTGTAATTCTGGTGAATGTGAGGGTTTGATTAAGGATAAATTGGGTGTTAAAAGTTTAAATATTCCTTTTGAACAACCTAAGATTAATGGAAAATGTGCTTATTGTGGAAAAGAGGCTGGAGTAATCTGTAGGTTTGCTAAAAGTTACTGATCTTCATCATTATCTATTACTGAATTTACTTTATGTTTAATATAAAATGAACTAAGTGCATGACCAATTCCTCCAAAAAGTAAATAGGCAGGTATTCCGATAAGACATAAATTCTTTAGGGAGGATAGGTTATCTTTGTCAATATTATTAAAGGCTATATAACTTCCTATGCCTACGAATGTTAAGAGTCCAATAGCGTAATTAAATTGTGAAGCTACTGAATATTGTAATTCTTTACCTTTGCCTATGGCTATTGCAGTTCTTATTGTATCTTCTAGATTTAATTTTCCTTTGAACTTCTTTTTTTGATTTAAGATGTTGAAGAAATTGTTTAATTCATCTTCTGGAAGATCTTTTATTTCGTATCTGAAATCGTATCCTAAATAATCCATTTCGGTTACATTAAATCCAGGGATATCTCTTGTGTCTTGCATGTTCGGTCCTTTTTAGAAAAAATCGAATGGTTTCATTGGATCTTTATTAGGGTAATGTTCTATGATTGACTTTACTTTCTTTTTTTTATGGTATGAGTTAATGATATGACAAACTGCTCCATAGGTAATAGAACTAGGTATTGCATAAATAAGTAGATTTAGTGGGGAAAATGTGTTGCATTTGTTTGCTAAATAATTTGCGGCCATATAACTTGGTGCAACAAATAATGTAGGCATTAATACCATAGCGTAATTAAATATTGAATCTACTGATTTTTGTAGATCTTTGCTTTTACCTATAGTTATTGCAGTTCTTACTGTATCTTCAAGATTTAATTTTCCCCTTGAGTTTTTTTTCTTTTCTAAGATGCGGAAGAAATCTTCTGATTCTTTTTCTGAAAGCTTTTTTATAGTACGTCTGAAATCTGGTCCTAAATATTCTGGACCGGTTTTTTTTAATCCAGGAATTTCCATTAAAATATTTTCCATGTTATAAAAAGAAACTTTGGAATATTTAAACTTTGTTTTGCACTAAATAGTCCTACCAAAATCTTTCAGTTTTTTTGAAGGATTTTCATAATTTTTGTAAACTTTAATAATTAAACTGTAATATTTACGGGAAAATTTATTGGGCAATAGAATATTTTTTAATAAGAAATAATACTAACATCTGCTTCTGCCTGTGCGCCTGGGTACTCTATTAATAATTTATCTGGACCTGATTTTTCTGTTAATAAGAATTTTACACCAAAATTACTTAAGCCTTCTTTTTCTCCCCCGCCTAAACTTTCTAATGTTAAATCAGTTTGCGAACTTAATTTTGCGTTTACTTCACTACCATCTTTTTCAATTTCTATATTTATATTTTCATCTGTTGTTCTTTTTGCAAATTGTTTTGATTCTGTTGTTAAGACCATATTAAAATTCCCGCCAGGTGTTTGTGATGAACCTAGATCTAAAATTCCTCCACCATTTGAAACAATTTTAACTTCATCAGAGTTTACATTTCCGTTTCCATTTAGATCTATTGCAATTTTATAGTCTGGGGAAGGACCAATGTAAACCTTATAAGTTTTTCCTGAAACAACTAAATTTGCTATTGCATCTGTACCTGGGGTACCTTTGTAAATGACCTCTTTTCCACCTTCACCTAAATCTACAAAACTTAATTGGTTATTATCGACACTTATTGATCTATAACGTAGAACATTTGTAATTCCTGTTCTATCATTTTTATTTGTTAAGATAAAATAATCTCCTTTTTCTACTATGAAATTTGATGTTGAGCTAGCTTCCAGGAAATACAAAGCATCATCTTTGTCTCCGATTGTTAAAGTTCCTGCATTATTGCTAACTAGTGGGATTGAATATAATCTTCCTTTTAAATTAGTGAATGTTAATTTATATCTGCTTCCTGATGGATTAAATAGTATTGTTGAACTTTTTATTTTTTCAATACCCTGTGATAAGCCTTTATATGTAATATCCCAGTCACCTAAGAACAATAATGGCTGTGAAATACTATTTTTTAAGCCTTGACCTGCGCTAACAAAAACATCTCCTCCTTTTATTCCTTTTGCATTTGTCCTATATTTTATGTTGCTTATTTTAACTTCACTTGCTGTTTTTTCACCTTTTATTTTTACGTTTCCTTCTGAAATTAGTTTGCCATTAACTTCTATGCCTTGTCTAAAACTATCGTCGCTTATGTCGTCTTTAAATTTAAATGCCATTCCTCCCAGATAAAAATTTACAAAATCATTTCCTTCACTAGCTTCATTGTCAAAAACATTTGTTACAATAATCATTAAGCCATCAATTTCATCTGATTCTCCTTTTTTTAGTTCTTTAGTTGTTTTTCCATTAATTTCAAAAATAGTTTTAGTTCCGCTAACAATTTTAAGTTTTATATTGTATTCTTTTCCTCCAATGATATATTTTTTAGACTGACCTTCTATTAATTCTTGTTTAGATTTTCCACCTGAGAATTTTAATTCTACTAAATTTCCACTTACACTTGAGTCAACGATTTCATATTCCCCGCCTAAGATATTAATTTTTTCATTTTGTAGATCTTCAAGTTTATTATTTGAAATTATGCTGTTTAAACTATTTTCAAATTCAAGTTCATATTCGAATAATTGCTTGTCTTTATCATAAAATAAAAAATCTTCAACTTCACCTTCTTCATTTTCATCTAATTTAACTTTTCCTGTTGTTAGACCTGAATCTTTAAATCTTAGATATTGACTGTATCTTGTTTTACCTTTAGCCGATATTTCTGAACTTTTTAATAAGTTTGGCATTTCACTTTCTGTTACACTTTCAATTACATCTCCAATATTTTCTCCTATTTCTAAAATGTCTGAGCCTCTTTTTATTCTGAAAATTTCTTCGCTATTTGTGGAAGTTCCTTTTTTAATGCAATGGTCTGTTTCACAACCAAATTCACACTCGCTTAGTTTAACACTTGGTTTTCCATCTTTATTACAGAAATATTCTACATTCTTTTTATCAATACATGAATCTTTAATATTAAAATTCTGAAAGCTTAATGTTCCTCCTATAAATTGGTCTCCTTCATCACTATCGATACATGTCGAAACTATAAAACCAGTTAAATTGTTGCTGAAAGAGATTAAACTAAGTATTAAGAAGGTTGTTACAAATATAAAAATAAATCTATATTCTTTATCTTTCCTCTTTTTCATCTAAACCTCTTTTGACTTATAGTGTTTTTGTGGTTTTTAAAGGTTTTTGGAAAGAGAAACTATTAAATATTTGGGTTTGTGTTTTGTATAGATGGTAAATGTGATAGATGTTAAAAGTTTAAGTTATAATTATCTACAGGAAAAGAACCTGATTTTAAAGGATATTTCTTTTACTGTTAAGGAAGGAGAAGTTTATGGTATTATTGGACCCTCTGGTTGCGGAAAATCTACTTTACTATTGGCTTTAAGCGGATTAATACCTTATTCTATTAAAGGCGAGATTACGGGAAATGTTATGGTTAATGGAAAAGATATCTCAAAGTCTAATCTAGCTGAACTATCGCAAAATGTCCAACTATTATTCCAAAGCCCTGATTCTCAATTGTTTGCCTTAAATGTAGAGGATGAGATTACTTTTGGCTTGGAAAATTTAAATTTTCCTTGGTTTGAAATTGAAAGAAGATTGAATAATGTTTTGGAGGAATTGGGGATTGAGAATTTAAGAAACAGGTCTATAGAAGAATTAAGTTCAGGGCAAAAACAAAAAGTTGCATTAGCTTCTATATTGGCGATGGAACCTAAAATTTTATTGTTTGATGAACCGACCGCTAATTTAGACCAATTTTCTATTAAAGGTTTAGTTGGAGTAATAAAAGAATTAAGAAGAAAACATACAATTGTTATTGTAGAGCATAATGTTGAGTTAATAACTGAAGTTTGTGATAGGGTTTTATTGATAGATAACGGAAAAGTTTTAGTGGAAGATAAAACTGAAAATGTCTTTAAAAGCAAGGAGTATGGTGAAGTAATGCTGCCCCCGCACAATATAAAAGAAATTATTAGCAAAATAGAGAGGATAAAGAATGAAAGCAATGGTCGAACACTTTTAGAGATTAAAGATTTAAATTTTAAATATCCGAATAATGTAAGGGCTTTGAGCGATGTGCATCTTAAGATTGGCAAAGGAGATTTTGTTGGAATTTTAGGTTTAAATGGGTCAGGAAAAAGCACATTAGTGTTAAATATAATTGGAATTTTAAAGGGTTCTGGAAAGATTTTATTAGATCATAAAGATATTTCTAAAAATGATGTTTATGAAAGGACTAAGAAAATTGGATATGTATTTCAGAATCCGAATTATCAGTTATTTGAGGAGAATTTGTATAATGAAATTGCATTCGGATTAAAAAATATTGGACTGAGTGAGAAGGAAGTTAAAAATAGAGTTGAAGAAGTCTTGCATATTATCAATTTAGCAGAATTTAGAGATAGCGATCCGCATGCTTTAAGTGTTGGACAAAAAAGAAGAGTTTCTGTAGCTTCTATACTGGCTATGAAACCTGAAATTATAATTGTTGACGAACCTGATACTGGTTTGGATCACAAAAATGCAAAAGAATTAATGGGTTATATAAAAGAATTAAATGAAAGTGGGAAAACGATAATTTTGATTTCGCATAGTATTGAATTAATCGCTGAATATTGCAACAGAATTATAGGAATGAAGGATGGGAAGGTTGTGGATCCTAAGGAAGTTTATGAGGAATATTTTAATTTGTAAAGGGGCAAGTTTTATAAATATGCATTGTTGTTGTTCTTTTATGTCTAGGGTAATAACAATAAAAAAGAAAGCAGTTAGAGATTTAATAAAGGTAAAAGATAAGTTTAGTGCAATAGTTGAGTCTATAGAATTAATGAGCAATAAAGAATTTATGGGTTCTTACAAGAAAGCTTGTGAACAGATAAAAAAGAGGGAATTTGCTGATTGGGATGCCTTATAAAATTCTTCCTACTAAGGAATTTGAAAAAGATTTTAAGAAGTTAGATAAATTCTTTCAAGATATTATAAGAGGTAAGTGAAGATCCTGAGCGTTACAAACATCTTAATTATGATTTAAAAGGGAGTTCAAGGATTAGAGTAGGAAAGTTGAGAATAATTTTCTCTTATAATCTTAGTCTTAATGAGCTATATCTTGAGAAAATTGTTTTTGGGCATAAATACAGAGAGTAGAAAGCTACTTGAATTCAGAAGAAGTTTATGAAGAATATTTTAGTTAAGAAGAGATTTGCTGAATAATCCGCTTGTCTTTAATTCTATTGTAAATGAATTTGCCTATAAATAAACCAATTGTTCCTAGGACACATATTGCAATAATCAACCAATGAACTATTGGAATTATTTTGTTAGCTGCTGGAATCCCTAACTTAAATAAAACAAAAGCAAAGGTTAGCATTGTGGCAGTGGTTAGAATATAATAAGCAATAAAAATTGCCCAGTTTTTGTATTTTGTTAGATACAAGAAGATATCGCCTAGAAATCCCGCAAGGGTTATTATTGGGACTTTTAACCAAAAGCCAGGAGCACCACCTATAAATGTTGGAATGGATAATATACTGTAAACACCTAACATTACTGCTAAGCTGCCGAATTTTGGAACTATTTTTGCAGTAATAAATATCCATAAAGCAATGAAAAGTCCATTAATAAACATGTTTGATAATGGAACTCCTGTTATTGCTACAAGACTTGCACCTGTAACGAAGTTTACTATAAATAGAGAAGCGGACATCATTGCTATAAAAACCAATTCTTTTGTTGAAAAGTGTTTAAACATAAAGTTATATTTATATATATGCTTTTAAATATTATTGTTATGCAATTTTATTAAGAAGAGATTTGCTGGATTATTCTTTTATCCTTAATTCTTTTCCAAATTACATTTCCGATTACTATCCCTAAACTACCTAGAACAGCATATACCACTATGATTATGTGGATTATTGGGAGTAACTTATCAACACCCGGTAAACCTAAGACCCATAAAAAGAATGCAAAAGTTCCAAGATTAACAGAAGCTATTATAATAAATCCTGTAATAAGACCCCATAGTCTGTATTTTGTTAAGTAAAGGAATAAGTCACCTAAAATTCCAGAAATAACATTTATTGGTATTTTTGGCCAAAAACCTGGGGCGCCACCTAATGTTGTTGGCATTTCAAGTATACTGTATATCAAAAGAAATAAGGTTATTGCTCCAACTTTTGGGACAACTTTGATTAGTATTAAAATCCATAAACCCATTGTTATTGCTGTTGCGAAAGCACTTGTCATTGGTATGCCTGTGACACCAACAATTGCTGATCCTGAAATTAGGTTTATTATAAAGATGGATGCTGACATCATTGCTATAAAAACCAATTCTTTTGTTGAAAAGTGTTTAAACATAAAGTTATATTTATATATATGCTTTTAAATATTATTGTTATGCAATTTTATGATTTTATTTATAGGGATTCTGTAATACACAAGTTGGATCCGAGGATTAAGATATTATGGCTGTTGGGTTTAAGTTTTTTAGTGTTTATAATAGATGAGAAATTTAAAATTCTGAGTGTTTTTGGTGTTGTAATATTATCAATCTTGTTATCTAAACTGCCATTGAAATCTGTCTGGAATTCTTCTAAGATTTTTATTGTTTTATTTATATTCAGTTATATAATATTATTTAGTTTATTGTTGTGGGATTTTAAGAAAGGGGTGGTGGATGGAATATTCTTTTCAATAAAATTTTTAGTTTTAATTTTAAGCAGTATAGTGTTTGCAATGTCCACTTCTCCCAGAGATTTAATGTTGAGCCTGACTAAAATGAAAGTTCCTTATGAATTGGCTTTTATGTTAACATTAGCAATAAGATTTGTGCCTGTAATAACAAGAGAGATTAATCACGTGATAGATGCACAGAAAGCAAGAGCGCATAAGATTAAATTTTCTATTTTTAAACCCGTGGATTCGATGCAGACATTTTTCCCTATTTTAATTCCTACATTCCATTTATTGTTGATAAAAGCGTTTGATTTAAGCTTATCATTAGAAGCAAGGGCATTTAGAGCTAAACCAAAAAGATCATATCCTCCAAGATTAAAATTTAAGTTTAAGGATTATTTTGCTTTAATATTATTAGTTATAATCTTTGTTTACTTTTTTGGTTATTGGTCTTTATAGCCTATTTTGGTAATATTTAGTTGTAATGCTTAACAGTTTTTCTGTGAAATTTACGTTTTTTTAACTATACTTTATAAATAAATTCTGATAAAATTATAAGTTTTAATGGATTTTTTGAAGATTTTATAAAAATTTAGTATAGTATAATATTAGACACTATAGCTTTTACCATAAGGAGTAAAGGTTAAAAAGATGAAAAACCTAATCTATAAGATGGAGTTTACGGGGAAAAATAAGATAAAACTGGATAGACTATTTGGTGAACTAGATAATTTTGTTTTTAGATTCATAAGAATACTGGAGAAGTATACAGACTACGTTATTGTAAGTTGATATGTCGCTATTTTATTTGGCAGGTCTAGGGCTACTGAAGATATAGATGTTTTCATAAGGGAGATTAATAAAAATAAAATGGGTGAACTTTATAGGGCTTTATTGGATGATGGGTTTTGGTGTTTAAATGCTGATGATTTGGATGAGATATATACTCTTCTTAAAGAGGGTAACTGTATAAGGTTTGCTGAAAATGGTTCTAGTGTACCAAATATTGAGGTTAAATTTGCTTTAAAGAGTTTACATAAAAGATCTTTTGACGATATGGTTGAAGTGCTGACAAAAAAAGGGAGTATTTGGATATCTTCTATCGAGCAACAAATTGCTTTTAAAAAATTCTTTTTAGGGTCTGAGAGGGATATGGAAGATGCGAGACATCTGTGTAGAGTCCCGATATTTTTTCGTTTTTTCATTTGAACATCATCCCGATTAGGCATTCAGGTCTCAACTTTCGCTGGAATGCATCGTTTGGGGTTTCTCCCCATTCCAGTTTTAATGCACCATGAAGTCTTTTATTATACC
>JACQNH010000044.1 GCA_016203175.1 Candidatus Woesearchaeota archaeon | reverse complement strand
TGGAATCTTTATTTTTATTTAGTTCTTCTTGTATTAATTGTTTTAATTTATTTATTTTTGGGTGCTTTATTCCTTTTTTAGTTAAGTTTTCAATGTCTATTTCTATTTTTTGAATTTTTGGTGATGCTAGGATTGATTTTGAGGCTTTTGTTGTTTCTGTTTTTAGTTTTTCTATAAATATTTTTAATTGATTTAGGCCTTGGGTTTCTAGTAATTCTAACATGTGATTTAATTTAATACATTGAGTTAGAACCGAAATGCCCCAAAAAGCTGCTTTATTTTGTGGAATTTGTTTTCTTAAGATAAACTGGAATGCTAAAAGATCTTTTTTATTTATTATTGAGATTGGTTTTGTTAATCCAAAGTTTTGCAATGATTTTAACTTTTCTCTGTATAATTCATCTAAAACTTTGTGAATTTCTTTGTATTCTGTAGGTAAGTCAACATTAATCCAATTTATATCTTTTTTTTGGATATATTGCTGAATATCTTCATCCTCTTCTGTTCTAATTTCGATACTTTCAATGAATAGGTTTTTACAGATTTGCTCTATTTTTTCTTTTGAAGATCCTGGGGAGGCTGTTAGGGCTAGAATTTTATAATCTTTTGAGCTTGTTGTTAAATTTTTTGCTAGTATTGTTGTTGCGTAATTATCTCTAGATTTATGACATTCATCTAGGACTAATAAGGAGATGTCTTTTAATGAAATTCTATTATTTATTAAGTCTGACTCTATTGTTTGTGGTGTTGCAATAATTACATGAGATAAGTCCCATAATTGTTTTCTTTTTTCTGGTTTTAATGAGCCTGTTAATAATGAGATTCTTTGTTCTGGTATATCTGTGTGATTTATAAATTCTTGATGGATTTGATTGCTTAATGGTTTTGTAGGTGTACAAATTAACGCTTTTGAATTATTTATGTTGTTTAGCCTACTTATGGTTGTTAGGATTGCTATCTTAGTTTTACCTAATCCTGTTGGAAGAACTGCTAATGTATTGTTGTTTATAGCTTGATTTGCAATACTTACTTGGTATGGTCTTGGTTGAAAATTTTTAATTTGAAACATTTTAAGATTTAATAGGTAGAAATATTTAAATATGTGTTTATTTTAGTAGTTTTATGGAAAATGAAAGGGGTGTTGAAAGGTATTTGTTTATTGGTTTTTTAATTGTTGCTTTAGCTGCTATTTTAGTTGGTAGTGGAAGTTATAGTGGTGGTGTTGTATCTTATCCTGATTTTTGCAATAGTTGTACTGATGCAAGTTTAGCTTGTAAGACGAGGGAGTTTAGTCAGCCAGGTCGTGATTCTTTTGAAAATATGTGTGGAAAAGATCCCTGTTTAATTTCACAGCAATGTAGCTTATCTGGAACTCAACTTCCTTCTGGTTTTTGTGGGGATGGTATTTGTGATTTTGGTGAAGATTCTATTAATTGTCCTAAGGATTGTCCTACAGAACTTGCATCTATTGATGAACCTCCTCCTTGCCCTGTTAATCAATGTTGTACGTATTTTGGAATGTGTTATGGAAGTATAGAGGGAAAACCTTGTTATTGGCAACAATTTCATGAGGGGCGTTGGTGTGATATCACCAAATAGTTAGATTAGTAGTTTAAAAAAATTAGGAAAAAATATATTTGTAAATTTTTTTTAAGAACATATCATACTTATGTAACCTAGCAATTAACTCATTTAACAAACCTTTCATGTTTAAGTTATATTTTGTTTTTTTATATGGGGATAGTTTTAAAAATTATAAATTCTAAATAATTTTAATGATACTTCAACTTTTTGGTGTAATGGATATTTTAAGTGGGATAGTTTTGGGTTTAAACTATTTTGGTTATTTTAAAGAGATTGGTTTAATTTTTGCTTTATATTTATTAATTAAAAGCATTATTTTTATTAAAGGATTTGCAAGCTGGGTAGATTTGTTAACTTTTATAGTCTTTTTGTTGGTGATTTATGGAAGTTATGGAATGTGGGTTTGGATATTTGTTTTATGGCTATTACAGAAAGGAATTTTTAGTTTTTTTCATTAATTATTTTTTAATGTAAGGGTAGACTAAGTAGACAATGAAAATTACAATTGCTAAAACTAAAGCTAAAATCAAAGCTGTTATAGGGTTTAAGGCCTGTAAAAATATTGATAAGATTACAATAAAGATAAATGAAAAGATAAATAAAATTTTTGAGTAAAAAAAGGTTTTATAGCCATCAAATAGAGGCAAGGGTAAAATGTTTAGAACGGCAATTAGAATATTTATTAGAACAGGAGATATGGAAGTTTGGGGTAATGGAATTAATTTGAATATAACTGCCAATAGTATTGATACTAAAGGGCCTGAAGCTGCTATTTTTGCTAATTCCCATTCTGAAACCCTTGGATATCTTTTACCTAGTCTTAGATATTTTTCTTCTGTAACTTCATATGTACTTATAACTGGAAAGTACAGTAAGCCATTTGAAAATAGTGTTATAATCAAAGGGAATATTGCCCCTAGTTTTATTGGTCTTTTAAGATATGCCTTTGTTGATATCCAATATCTTTTTATCTCTATGAATTTAATTTTTAGAGAACAGCCTTGTAAATAAGCTGCAAATAAATGTGCTGTTTCATGAATAAAAGACGAAATAAAACAAAAGATGTAAAGTAAAAGAAAGTTTATTATCCAATTACTTAAAATAAATGTTTCTGATTTGTCATTATAAGCAAAGATTATAGTTAAAATCAATGAAAATAAAAATATTTTTTTAATGTGTTCCGGTTTTATGAATTTCATTTGTAGCCTCTTTTATTATTATTTCTAAGACTTCTTTTTCATGACCTGCTCCAATTACTGCAATTATCTTATTATGGTGTTTCATTATGTTATATAAATTTTTTGCTAGTATATAATTCCTTTCTTCTATTAAAGTTAGATAAATAGAAGGGTAGTTTTTTTTAATTTTCTTTGTTAAGTTTGCAATTATTTTTTGTGGGGGTACTTTTGTAATGTCAAATGGAAGTTTTCTTTTTCTTTTAAATAATGCTTTTAGGATTTCTTTTAGCAGATTTAATTTTTCTTTCCAGGTTATTCGTTTTGAAAGTTTTTTTAGTGTAATTCTTATGTCCTGGTCTATTAAAGCGATTTTTATGTTGTTTTCTTTCGCTAATTTAATAGCTGCACGCATTTCATCCCCAGGTTTTGTGTTAACAATTTTTCCCAACTTTTTTTCTATCCAAGCTCCTATTAAATTAATTATAAAACCCTTTAAGCCAATTTTGAATATGTCTCTTATTCTTAATTTACTTGTTTTTGTTGCGATTAAAGATTTAAACCTTAGTGGATCTAATTCTAAAGCTATTAAATCAGGGTATTCTTTTGTTATTGTATTTTGAACTTCTTTAATGGACTCTGGGGAAATATGAGAAGTTCCTATAATTATCAAATTTTGGTAGTTAATCATTGAATAGGAAATCTTTAAATAGTTTAAATATTTTGTTATTAATTACTCTTAGGAGGTGTTGTAGAAATGGCTTTAAAGATTAAAAGGATATCGGATGCTTATGAAATGAAGGTTTTTACTGAAATGGGGGAATATTTTGGTGATGTAGAAGATGCTATAGTCACTTTAAATAAGGTTTTTGGGTGGAAAGTGAAGGCTACCAAGAATTCATTTTTAGATCGTATTTTAGGTGGCGCTAAAGGTGTAATTGTACCACATCAATTTGTAAGAGCTATGGGAGATATTGTAATAATTAGCAAGGCGGCTATTCCCACTTATGAAGAAAAAGAAGAGGGTGAGGCTGTAGAAGGCAGTTAACTTTTATTGAAAAAGAGGTGAAAAATATTATATGGTAAGCCCTTTAGAAGAGGCAATAAGATTTTTGGAAAGATTTGGTTTTTTTAGTGTTATATTACCCTTTTTACTAGTCTTTGTTGTTGTTTATGGTTTATTAGAGAAAACTAAGATATTTGGAACTCAAAAAATTGAGGATAAAGAATATCCAAGAAAAAATATTAATGCTATGGTTGCTTTTGTAGTTGGTTTATTAGTTGTTGCTGCAAGACCAATTGTTAATGCTTTACAAACTTCCTTACCTAATGTTGTGATGTTAATAATTATATTATTGGTTATTTTGGTTGCAGTAGGAATGTTTTGGAGTGGTGAAAAGGAGTTTAGTTTATTTAAGGAATTACCAAAATTGTCTTATGTTTTAATTGTTGTAATTATCTTAATTTTAGTTGGGATATTTTTACAATCATTTGGTGTTTTAAGTGATGTTTTGGAATTTTTTTATAGAAGTTGGGACAGGCCAATGGTTACAAGCATAGGTTTATTAATCGTTGTTGCTATAATTATCTGGTTGATTGTTCGTGAGGGAAAAGGAGGTAAAGAATAATGGTTCAACAAACATTTTTACTTGATGTTTTTAGATCTTTAGAGAATTTAGGTCTTTATAATGTAATAATTCCTTTAATATTAGTGTTTGTAGTTGTATGGGGTGTTTTAGAAAGGGTTAATATTTTTGGTGGAAAATCTAGAGTAATTAATCCTATTATCTCGATTGTATTCGCATTTTTGTTTGTAAGAAGTCAATTATTCGTGGAAGTAGTAAATCAATTTTTACCTAAGGTTGGAATTTATTTGATTATTTTAATGGGATTTATGATTTTACTTGGGATCGTAGGTGGTGGAGCTAACTGGACAGCTGTTCCTTTTTATATTATTGTTGTTTTAAGTATTTTGGCAGTTTTTGGCAGTGTTTATACTTCATTGCCAGGATATGCAGGTTATGGTGTTAATTTTTTAGAAGGTTTAAGCTTGGCAGACAAATGGGCTTTGATTTTATTAGCTTTATTATTAATTGTTGTTATTGTTGCAATGTTTAAAGGAGCAGCAGGACCAACACAATTTGGAAGATCTACCGGGGGCGAGCGTCATTAATGGCAACACCCTTACAATTGGGTTTTTTGAGTGAGTTTAGTAATGTTTTTTTAGTTATTTTAATGTTCGTTCTGGCTTATGCTTTACTGACTAAAACTAAAATTTTAGGAGACAATAATGCTGTAAATGCTGTTGCAGCAACAATGTTTGCATTTTTATTTATTTTATCTGAAACTACAAGAGAAATGATTAAAATTGTAACACCTGCCTTTACGTTTTTTATTTTTGTTATTATTACTTTAGTTGTTTTATTTATGTTTGTTGGTGTAAAAGCTGATACGATAGTTAATGCTTTTAGGGATCCTGCTGTTTATTGGTTTATTATTGTTCTTTTTATTTTGGTTTTATTGTACGCAGGAACTGTTGTTTTTGGAGAAGAGATTAGGGGATTAACACAACCAGGTGAAAAAGAAAGTGTTGTTGCGGCTGCTGGAAGGATTGTTTTTCACCCACAGGTTTTAACTGGTTTGTTAATTTTAAGTATAATTGCTTTTTCAATTAGATATCTGGTTACAGAAGGGAGTTAATTTTAAAGGTTAATAATTTTTTAAAGCTTCAATTTCTTGTTTAAGTTTTTTGTTTTCTTCAGTTAGTTCTTGAACTGCTTTAACTGTGTGTGCTAAAATGTTTTCTGAATTTAGTGAAAGATAACCTTCATTTGTTTCAGATATTGCACTTGGAATTACTTCTTTAACATCTTGAGCTATAAAACCTGCTTGATTTTTATTTCCATTTATGTAATCAAAAGTAGCTGGTTTAAGTTTTTTAATTATATCGAGAGATGAATCTATATAATAAATGTTTTCCTTTAGTTTTGCATCAGAAGTTTGAGAAAATGTAGTGGCATATGCATTACCAGAACACCATAAAGCATAATTAGGTGCACCAAAATAACAATAATTTCCAGTGTTTTGAAGATTTTGAAATAAAGCTGCATATTGTTGTGATTGTCCAACAATTCCAAAAGCAGATCCACTACTATACAAACCATAAGTGTTGCCTAGAATAAAAGCTGCATAATTAGTTGAGGAAGTTCTGGCGACTAGCTGTACGCTTGTATCTAGACTACCTATCTTTACTTTACCTGACGGGTCTATAGTCATAGCTTCATTTGTAATGCCGGTTCCATAATTATTAGAGGTTCCAAAACTTAAATATGAACCTGCACTCGTTTGTTTTGAACCAATTTGAGCAAGATTTTTTCCTTGACCTCCATCGAATCCCAATAAAACCCATTTATCATTTACATTTGTTCCTGTAATTCTTAACCCTTGATTGTTATCTCCTATAAAATTTGGTATTTCAATATTTTGAGTGATATGTAAAGCAACTTCTGGTATAGATGTTCCGATGCCAATATTACGTCCCGTATTTGTTAAGATTATTTTATTTCCTACAGCATCTTCTGTCCAACCAGAAGGAAGGGATTGTTGAACAGCACTTGTTTGTATTGTTCCATCAGAAAATTTAACTCCTTCGGTAGTCTCAACTTTTCCCACTACTGTTAATTTTTCTTGTGGTGTTGTTGTTCCTATACCTACATTACCCTCTGTAGAGGTACATAAATTTCCTTGCTCGGCAATTTGATAACCAGTTAAAGAATTGATATTAAAAATGGAAATTAGAGAAAGTAAAATAAATATCACAATTAAAACTAGTGGTAATTTGGATGTCATTTAGTCTCCTTTTTATAATTTTAAGTTAGAGTTTAGTATATTTAAAGATTTTGTAGTATACTAAAACAATTAAAATCAATTTAAAGACTTTTTAAAGAAATCTTTATAAGAACTAACATTATTAGACTTTATATGAAAAATAGGGGGAAGAATGAAGTAGAAAGAAATCTATTTTTTGGTTTTATATTTATTCTTTTACTTGCTATTTTTGTCAATAATGGTTTTTATACTGGTTTTCAGGTGTTTCAAAACAATAATGAGTTGAGGTTACCTTCTTGTCAACAATCTACGGAAGCAGTAACACAATCTTTTATTCAAGATCTACCTGAAATTTATGAAAAGTGCCAACAAAATAAGATTACATGTGGGGTAATTTCAAGTAATGAAGGATTGATTACATTATTAAATGATTTTGTAAATCAACAGGATACTTTTCAAGTTTCTTTAACACCAACTAGTATTGCTTTTTCTGATTTAGGAGAGTTGAATGGTTTTACAATTTCAAGTGGGGGTTCTGGATTAGGTGTTGTTAGTGGTTCTGCAGTGAGGGAATTAAAAGAAAAAAATCTTGATAAACCTAATTTAATTACTGGACTTCAGATTGGTACTGGGGTTTTTAGAATAGATGCTAGATGTGCTGATATTGGAGATAATCGTTGCGTTGCGGATATTTATATTGACAATGTTAGGGGGGGACAAACAAGTACTAGTGGACAGGTTGATATTTCAGTTTCAGCAGGTACTCATTCTGTTAAACTTATTAAAAGAGGTTATGTAGATTCGATAGCCAATCAAAATGTTGTATCAGGGGGAAGGGCCACAGTTACTCGATTATTAGGAAATCCTTCTGTTGCAACTTTAAATCTTCAAACTATACCTGTCGGTGCGAGTGTAAGTGGAGCTACTGCTGGATGTTGCACTCCTTTTTCAGTTTCTTTATCTGGAAATCAACAATATACTGTGTATTTTACTATTAGAGGTTATAGTAATCAACAAGTTACGCAATATGCTTATGGTGGTGAAACAACTACATTTACTGCAAATTTTGGAAGCCCTCTTTCTTCTACAATAAGTATTACTTCAAATCCTTTAGGAGCAAGTGTAACTGTCGATGGTGTAAGTAGGGGGATAAGTCCATTAACAGTTTCTGATTTAAGTGGAAATACTTATCATACAGTTGTTTTAAGTAAAAGTGGTTATAATTCTCAGACAATAACTCAATATGCTTATGGTGGTGAAACAACCCCTATTAGTGCAACTTTACAACAAACAGCACCAGGGGTTTTAAAAATCACTTCTAATCCTGATGCTAATATTTTTATTAATCAAGAAACAACACCGCGAGGAAAAACTGACTCTAATGGGATTATTTCAATTACTCTCCCTATTGGGAATTATAATATAAAAATTTCAAAAGCTGGTTATGTAAGTTTTTCTCAGTCTGCAATAATTAATAGTGGACAAACAACAAATTTACAAACTACACTTGTAACAAATTTAGAGATTAGTGGAAATCCGTTAGATGCACAAGTGTTTATTAATGAAGAAACTTCACCACGAACAAGACCTTTTATGCTTATTCCTGGAAATTATAAAATAACTGTTAAAAAAGAGGATTTAATAAAAATATTTAGCTCTGTAAGTATATCTGAAATACAACAAACTAATCTTCAATATAATTTATTTGAAGGAAAAGGAAAATTAGATTTTAGTTCCCAACCAAGCGGGGTTACTATTATTTTAGATGGGCAAAATATAGGGGTTACTCCAAAAAGTATTTATGTAACCTCGGGTCAAGACCATTCCTATACTTTACCTTTTGGGGATTGTCAAAAAGTTATATCTACAGTAAACATTGCGGAAGGCGGAACTAAAACTATTTCAAAGATATTTATAGAACAAAATGCTGTAGATGTTTGGTCTGATAAAAATAATTTTAATGAATTACCAAATTCTTTTAAAATAAGTTGTGATAATTTTAAAGATCCTATAAAAAAAATTGCTGAATTATTTTTTAAAGATTTACCTTCTGGAACAAAACTAGCTTACTCTATTGAAGGTAATGCTGAAAGTGGGTATAAATTGAGTGTTGTAAAGATAAAAACCATTAGTGAAGTATCTTGTTTACCTTTTTTTGGTATGGAAACTTGGTTACAAGAACATCCAGGTGAAGAGTTGCCTTGTAAAATTAAAGAGGGTATAAAAGGAGATCTTGATAGTGATGGAAAGGTTGGGGGACGTGATTTATTAATTTTTGAAAAATATTTACGTGGAGATGATTTTTCACAATTATTAGATTTAAATAATGATGGAAAGGTGGATAATCAAGATAAACAGAACCTAATTGGGCTTAAAACAGAAGTTGAAACTCAATGTAGTACAGACACTAATGTGTATAGTTGCCCTATTATAGGTAAAGTTATTTCTTGTCCTGCATTTATAAGCGGAGGTCAAGATTCAAGAACAAGCATAGGTGGTAAAGGAAAGCTTAGGATTACTAAGTTTTTTATTGATCCGCCTATTAGTGACAGTTCTGAAGGTCAGTTGCCAAGTGATACAAGAAGCATAAGTAATGTTCGTGATAAAACAAAAATTAAATTCTCTCTTCAAGGTGAATTGATTCAGATTCCAAATTTATATTTATATTATGCTGATAAAAAATTTAGTGTAGGTCTTAATAAAATTAGACAAGATTATGCTGAAGGAGAATTTACTATTGATTTTTCTGGTATTCGGGATTATACTGGTTGTTCTGTTTGTTCTGATAAAGATAATGATGGCTTTTCACCAGAAGGAGGTTATTGTGGTCCTTTGGATTGTAATGATGATCCATCTAATGATGAATCATTTTGTTCTGCTGTAGTATGTTGTCAAAATAGTGAAACTAATGAATATTTATGGGGGATTAAAACTGGAAATAGTTGTAATAATGATCTTAATTTGTGGGCTTTGTTTGGGGATGATAAATGTGTGGATAGAAAGGTGTCTAGAGTTGGTATTTGTAAGTCTACATTGTATGCCGCATGTTCTTTTTGTAATTATCCTGTCTTAGGAGGGGATGATAGACCAAGGATATGTGGAACAAATAATAAATGCACCGGGGTTTGGAATGGTTTATCTGATGGAACAGCGTGTGAAGAGGATGAACAATGTGTAATCCACCTTGAAGAATCTAGTGGTATAAATGAATGTAGATTTTCACCTGGTGGGGCAAAAGAGACTATAATACCAAATGTATTTCCCTTAAAAACGAATAAAGATGCTAGATGTGAGCTTAATTTTATAACTGGATCAGGGGTAGAGTCTAAATTAGATGTTGCATTTAATTGTCTTCCTGAGAAAGAAGATAAAGTAATTGATTCAAGATATGGTGAACTTGATTTTAATAAGTTTATTTCAAAAAAATATATTGATAAAGAGGGTAATGAACAGGATAACCCTTGTAGAAAAACTGTTCTAAAAAAAGAGACTGGTTGGAAAACAAATTGTGTTAAGAAAGATAAATGTAAAGATGGTGTTGATAATGATGGGAAAGAAGATTTGAATAATATATTTAAAATATTTAGTCCTTTTGAAGATTCGACCTTACGCACCGGTTTTGAAATAATAAAAAAATATTCTGAATCGGAAACATGTACTGAAACTGAACACTTGGGTAAAACTCTTCTTGTAACCCTTGCTGATGGTGATGATCCTGAATGTTATAATAAAGGTTGGGATGCGGATGATGATAGATTCTTAGGAAGTCATAAAGGTTATTGTGATATGATTAAACATCTTGGAAAAACTGAGGGGGGATTTGCTGCAATAAAAGAAAGAGATAAAATCCCACAATTATGTGTTAATTATGATTATTGCTTAGAAAATAAAGAATGTTTTCCTTTTGCAGAATCTAAATTATTTTCTGACTGTGATAATTATGAGGGTGATGATGATGAGCAGGATTTCAATAATAACGGTATTCCCGATTATCATGCTATTGTATTGGGATCTAGTCCACCACAATCATTGCCGGTGAAAGAAAGAATAAAATTATTGGATCCAGAGAAGTATGTAAAAGCCTTAAGTCTTACAGGTGCAACTCGCGAGGATTATATAAAGATAAGTGCAAAGTATGTGCATCCATTTGCTCCTTTAAGTCCTTATCCTGAGCAAGAAGCATTGAGTTGTGGTACTGCTGATCTTTTGGATATTAATTGTAATAAAAATTTCAAAGAAGGTTATTCTGTTGATTATGAGAACGGGGTTACTCCTTGGGATGATGATATGACAACAGGGGCTGAACTTTATGGGGGGGATGTCAGCTTTTTTTCAAGCAAAAATAGAGATCTGTTCTGTATGCCTCCTGAACATCCTGAATGGCAAACAGCAAAGTACCTTTTAGTTGGTGGGACTCTTGTTGCACCTATGGCAGTTGGTTTTATTAGTGGATTTTTCCCTGTAATTGCTCCACTTGTAGGAAAGGTAGGTGTAGCTTTAACTGCAATTACTCTTCCAGCAGTTTTGTATCATTTTAATGAAGTGGCTCCTGAATGTGTTAAAGCATTTGAAGAATTTAGATTGGATAAGGATGCAGAATGGTGTCCTAAGATTCATCTTATTGAACCTGAACTTAGACCAGAATGTGAAAAATATTTCCAAGTTAGTCAAAAATGTGCAGATATGGGGGCCACAGCTTTATTTGCAGTAGCTGGTGCACAATCTTTAAGAAAGATTGCTGGAGAATCTTTTATACAGTCTCCCTATGGACAGAAGATTATTACAACTTATTTAAAAAGAATAGCTGTAGAGATTCCTGAAAAACAAATAGAGGTTCCAATTGAAGGGCAAATTTATACAGCAACTCCTTATAGAGTAAAAGTAAATTGGCTTGCAAAATTGTTGGGGGTTCCAGTTGAAGGAGCAGTTGAAACTCTAGTACCTATACCTATTAGTAAGGGTCAGTTTGTAATGTTTAGGATTTCAGAAGGCGAAGGGGGTCTTGTATTACTTAAGCCTGTAGAAATTCCTGTTGAAAATCTTGTAGGTTTAGTGGCTAGTACTGCAAAAGCTGGGGCTTCTGCTCAAGATACAGCAATGGCTGTAGGTTCTTCAACTTTGGGAGGATCTTTTATAAGAAATGCACTTAATAGTCAACCAAAACCTTTAGAGCAATTACTCGTTGATGAAGGAGTTCCTGAAAATTTTGCTTTAGAAATAAAATCTTGTATAAATAATAAAGATTTGGTGGGTCTTGAAAAAGGCACTTGTAAACTACTTAGGCCGGAAAGATTAGCGTTACCAGCTCCAAAAATTGATATAGTTTCTTTGAAAGATATGCCAATTGATTCTATAGAAAAAACTATTGTTATAATTGGTCCTATTTCTGCTTATAGTAAAGCTTATCGGGTTATATTTAAGAATGGTGTAAAGGCATTTTTTAGATCAGGGAATAGTGGGAAGATTGAAGAAATTGTATACAAATTAAGTGAGGAATTAGAATTAGGTGCAGTTCCAGAAACTGATAGTTATAAAATAACACCTCAACAAATAGAAGGTGCAAGTATAAAGCCAAGTGAACTAGAAGAAATTTCAGGTTTGGGAAATGTTGAGGGTTCATTACAATTAGCAGTTGAAGGGGGAGATCCCTTTCAAATAACAAAAACAGCTGCTAATAAAATTAAGGTTTTACGATATTTAATTGGTGATGATGATTTTGGTATAGGGCTAACACAAAGTGGGAAATTGTTACTCCATAATCTTGGGATAGCACCTGAAGGAAAAGTTTTAGGTTATGATTTTGAACATGCTAAATTCCTAGAACCAGTTAGAGTTAGAGAAGTAACAGATGCTACTAAAAAAACGCTTGAAGATATAATAAAAGGTATTCCTGCACCAACACCCGAGGAGATACCTGTTGCAGATGAGAACTTTTATCGACTTATGGACTTTGATCCAACAGAATTTGTTATTGAGCAAGTTATTCCGAGATTTCCTAATATGCCTTCAGAAGTTTTTGAATTTGTAGAAGATTATCTTTTAACAACACAAGCAAATGTTGGAAAGACTATTGCAAAATCTTGTAATCCCCCATTACATCTAAAAGTAAAGGAGACTGGTTTACCTTTTGGTTTTAATAAAGATATGTTTACTCAGTTATCTAATGGTGTATTTGATGTTCTTGATAGACTTCCTTTTACATATGATCCAAAAAAAGTAATGGTTGTTGGTAGTTCTGTTATAGGTGTTTCTTCTAAAACAGGTGAAAGATTTGTTTTTGGATCTGATAAAGATATTGATATAAATATTGTTATGGATGAACAAAACTATAATAGTATAGCAAAAAAAATTGAAGATGCATTCAAAATAAGTACTTACTCTAGTGCAGAAAAAGATTTAAAAAAATTTCAGAAGGATTATCCTACTGGCTTAATAAATGCACGATATCTAAAAGTTATTGATCCAATACATAAACTTGAAGGGGAAATGATTGATTTAGGGAAATCCCTCGGTGTGAAGAAAATTCAAGTTGGAGTTGTTAGAGAAGAGGGTCCTTTTGATAAGTCAGGAAATATTCCTTTAACACGTTAGTTAAATTGAGATCTATTTTCATAAAACTTCTTTAAAGAATCAATACCTTCAAATCTTCTTTCGAATTTATTGAGGATATGCTCGCAATTTTTGGCGAAATCAGGATTAATTTCTATAGCTTTTTCTATAAACCATTTTGATTGTTGTAGAATATTTTTAATATTATTTATTTGAGAATCACCTTTATTAAGTGGGTCTCTTTTATACGCTATTGTTAATGTAGAAGCCAATTGTCCATAGGTTAACCCACACATTAAATAAGCGTCTGCAAATTTTTGGTCCTTTTCTAGTGCTTTTTTATACAAAACAATAATTTCATATAGCTCTTCTATAGTTAAAGTATGTTGTTTTATTTTAAATTTTGCTGTTGCAATTCCATAATAAACCAAAGGATCATCAGTTGCTAATTTTGAATTAAAGTATTTTAGAGCCTCTTGGTTTCTTTCGTTTTTTAGTAATAATATGCCTTCATTGAATTCGTCTTTCATATTTTTTAATTTACTTTCTAGCATTTAAATTTCTTTCCTTTCCCACTTATATTGGTAACCTAATCTATTTTGAAGGGAAGCTTGTATTATTTTGGGAGTAAATGTTTCTGTATCCAAAAGGATATAAGAATGATTTGGTTGATCAAGACCAATGATACGTGTAGTATTTAAATATTTATCACAAAAAAAATGATGGTGACCAAAAAAACCTATTCTTGGGTTTAAATGCTTAATTATTTGATTAATTTGTTCTTTTCCTAGATCAAAACCATTTTTTGTAACCCCAATCCCAAATGGCGCTTCGTGGGTTAAAAGTATATCTATCTTTTTTTCTAAACATAAAAGTTTTTCTACATCAGCTTTTGAAAAATATTTTAAAATACATCCTTTTTCATAAAATTTGGGCGAGAATACACCAGGTAAGGCAGTTATAGTTGTACCATCAGATAATGTATAAATTTCTCCTGCTTTGAGAGGTATTAAATTATTTGATTTATCTTCCATTAGTTCTTTAATATATTGAAAACTTTCATGATTACCATGACAAAATATAATTTTCTGTCTATTTTCTGGTTCAAATTTATAGTTTCCTAAGTCTCCTGTAGATAATGCAAAACCTTTGTCGAGTTCGTGATTAATAATTGCATTAACTCTTTTCCATTTCCCATGTATATCTCCAAGAACAACTAGTTTCATAAGGGGTTATAAGTAAATTGCTATATAAACCTTTCTATTTTTTACTACTGGTCTATAATTACAAAAATAAGGCATTTAAAGGTAAATTATTCTTTCTTAAATTTTTCAGTTAATCTTTGTAGTTCCTTTATATTAGATGTTAATGGTTGTAAGATTTGATTTAATAATTTTGATAGTGCTTTCATTTCTGCTGTTAGATCTGTTATGGATTCAGAATATTCTTGTACTTTAGATGCTAATGCTCTTTCAATGCCATTTAATCTATCTTGTGTTCTGACGATCTCTTGTTTAATTGACAAAACATCTGTTTCAATTTTTTCTTTCCAGATAGGTAAGTCGCCAAATGTTTCTACAAATCTTTCCCATTTTTCTTGGATAATTTCTTCTGCTATTTGTTCTATTTGTTGGGATGTTGTAGATGTATAGGTCTGGAATTGTCCTACTTGTGGTTCTGGAATTTGTTGAGGGGTTTCTTGTATTGTAATAGGTGCTTCAGGTGCTGGGGGGGGTTCTGGAATTTCTTCTACTTGTGTTTTAACATTTGCTTGTGTTATAGCTTGAGAAATTTGTTCTTTTGAGAAACCTTGTGTTGCTAGTTCTGATGCTATTCTTTCTTCACCCAATCCTTTATTCTGGAGTTCAACTGCTAATTCTAAAGGTGATGGCATTATTTTTTACCTCTTTTTTCTTCTCTTATTATTCTTTTAACATCGTCTTCTGTTGTGAAATTTAGTGGTTGCCAGAGGTTAATATACTTTTCTAATTCTTTAACAGATTCTTTTCTTGCAAAAAATGTTAATTCTCTTGAAATTAATGTTAAGGATTCTTTTAAAGTGTTTATTTGTGATTTTAAATCCTTAATTTCTCTTCCAAATGAGCTTATTTCTGTTAATAACCTTTTATACTCTGTGATCATATTCTGGTTTATAATTAGTAATTTTTCACTAATCATATTGTACTTATTTTCTAGAATTGATAATCTTGTTCCTGCTGAAGCTAAAAAATATTCTGCTTCATTTGTTTGTTCTAATACCATTTTAAACCTCTTTTTGTAATCGAAAACTATTTAATCTTTCAAAGTTATTGGTATTTAAAAAGGTTTTTGAAGAGGTATTAAATGGTTGAAGTTGAAAAAAGAGAGTTTCAGATTGTTAGGGAAGGGCAGGAAGAGATTTTAAAGATAGATTGTTTGATAGCAGGTCATAGCCCTAGTTTAGAAGATGATCCTGTCTGTATGTTAAAAACCATTGAAAGATTAATTGAATTTCCAGGAGTTAAGAGAATAATTTTTTATTTAAATAAGAATTATATTTACAATTATCATCAAACCCAGTTATTAGTTGAAATCTCTAATGTTTATAATGCCTTAGTAAAACAAAGAGGTATTTGGAGTTTGGTTTTGGACCCTAACTGCTCTTCTTATTTGGGTGAAAGATTAACAAATTTACAGACTATTGTTTATGGTTTATTAAAAAGTGATCCTATAAGTGCTTTTGTTGAAATAAAAAGATTGAGGAGGGAAAGTAGAATAAGACTAAAAAAAGCTGAGAACCCCTATGAGAAATCTTTTTTTGATCTTTTAGATTATTTGTATGGATTGTTAAATAATACTGCTTTGATAAATGCTACAAGGGATGAATTAGATGGTTTTGAGATTGGTGATAGAAGTATTTATCGATTAGTGTTTAGGGCTGCTATTACTCCTGATTTTATGCTTTCTAGATTAAGAGTACAGCCTCCTTTAGATGCAGAGCAATTAGATGTTTATAGTTTTAATCAAAGTGATGTTGGGGTTTACAGGATTAAAGGAGACATAAAATATTTGTATCAATTAAATCCCCCTGAATTTAAACTAAGTGAGGATGAATATAGTTTATTGGAGACTGCTAGGGGAATAATTCGTGAACATCAACCTAGAGAAGAAGACTTTTTAGAGCCTGAAAGGGTTAGGAATACTTTTTTTAATATTGCTCGAGATTTATTAACTGAATTGGCTGATCAAAGAGAAATGGATATTAGTATTGAAAAATTAAATGATTTATCTTCGATTTTAGTTCGTTATACTATTGGTTTTGGTTTGATTGAAGTTTTGTTAGAAGATGAGAAGATACAAGATATAACAATTAATGCTCCTGTTGGTGAGAATCCTATTTATGTTGTTCATCAAGATTATGGTCATTGTTTTACAAATATTTATCCTAGTAATGATGATGTTCAAGGGTGGGCAACTAAATTTAGAATTTTAAGTGGAAGGGCGTTAGATGAGGCAAATCCTATTTTAGATACGGAATTAATTTTGCCTAAATCAAGAGCGAGGGTTGCAATTATAACTAGTCCATTAAATCCTTTTGGTTTGGCTTATGCATTCAGGAGACATAGGGATAAGCCATGGACTTTTCCTTTATTTATGAAGAACAAAATGATTAATAGTATGGCTGCTGGTTTGTTAAGTTTTGTAATCGATGGAAACAGGTCCTTAATTTTTGCTGGTACAAGAAGTTCAGGAAAGTGTGTTGGTGGGGATACTTTAATACAGTTTGCTGATGGTGGTATAAAGAAGATTAAGGATTTAGTTGGAAAAGAGAAAAAACAGATTGATGATGGTTATATTTATGAGCCTATCTCTGATTTAAGTGTTAAGTCTTTAGATGGATTTCAGATATCTAATCAAAAGATTACAGATGTTTGGAAAAGAAGTTCACCTGACAAACTTATTAAAATAAGAACAAAGAGCGGAAAGGAGATAATTACTACTTGTGAGCATCCTTACTTTGTTTATTATAAGGGTTTAAAAAATAAGAGAGCTGATGAACTTAAAATTAAGGATTTAATTGCTTCCCCTAGAAAAATTGAAGTTATTGGTAAAGAAATTTCGATTGATTTAAAAGGGCATCCTTATCTTATTAGAGAAAATGATGATTATTATATTTTAAAGGGAAAAACTAATTCTTCAATTGTTTACTTTCCTAAATTGGTTGATGCTGACATTGCTGAATTTGTTGGTTTAATTTTAGGGGATGGTCATATTGATAAAACAAAATTAGAATTTCATAATAGCTGTGTAGAACTTAGAGAGAAGTATATTAGATTAATAAAAATGTTCAATGTGCCCTATAGGGTTTTTAAATCTAGGACTACTACTGTTGTTCAAGTATCCTCTAGAATCCTTTCTAGTCTTTTGAGTGAGGTTTTTGAGATTCCACTAGGAAATAAGGCAAATAAAATTATTATTCCTCAGGTTATACTCAAATCAAAGAATGAGGTTTTAGCTGCTTTTTTAAGAGGTTATTTTGATACAGATGGTTCTGTTAGTAAAGATAAGAGAATGATAGAACTTGTATCGGCAAGTAAATCAATGATTGAGTACCTAAGATTTGCTTTATTGCGATTTGGTATAACTACTTTTAATTGTTTAAAAATAATAAATGGTGTGCCTTATTATAGAAATTATATTTATGGCCGTTGTGTTGTAGACTTCTTTAATAATATTGGTTTTTCGCATCCTTTTAAAAAAGAAGTTTTAAATTCGCTTGTAACAAAAAAATATATAGAAAATACAAATGTTGATACAATCCCCCAAGGAAATGAAATTTTTAGATTATTAAGGAAGAAACTTAGAGTTTCACCATTGGATTTAAGGAAAGATATTGGAAAGGATTATTGGTCTTATGAAAATGATCAATATAGAGTAACAAGAAATTGGTTTTCAAAGATTATATGTTTTTATAAAGAAAGATATATAAAACTTCTTTCTTTAAATGAAAAAGTAAATAATTTAAGAAATTTTGTTAATTTTGATGGTAGCTTGTATTTTAAAGATATTGCTAGATTGAAAGAGCTTTTTGGTTTATCTTATGGTACTTTAGCTGCTAATTTAGGTTTTTCCGAAAGAGGAGTTAGAAAAATATTAAAAAATTTTAGAATTGGTAATATTAGCAATTTAGCTCGAACTTCTTCTATTATTAATTTTTTTAATAAACGTTTTGTTGAGCTGGAGTTTTTAAAGAATTTAGACTTGACCATGAGAAATGTACCGCTTTTCGTTAATGCAGGTTTAGTTTCTTACGTTGATATTTCTAAAGCTACTAGTATTCCTGAAACTACTTTGAAATATTATGCTTATGGTCCAGATAACATCAATATACCTGTGCAAAAACAAATATTACTTGAAAGTTATCTAGTTGAATTAAGGAGTAAGCTTTTATCAAATTTTAAAGAAGCTGTTGATTTACTTAGTAAACTAAACTCTATGAAATTTTTAATAAGCTATCTTGATGTTGGTATACTCATTTCCTATTTGAGGAATGAGCTTAATATTTCTAATTCTGAATTTTTATCTGATGATGTTTCTATTACAACTGTAACAAATTTCTTTATGGGAAAAGGTGTATCTACTTTAGAAGTATTTCAATCTATTGTTAAAACTATTTTAAATATTTATGATAAGGTAGTTGCGAAAGAAGTTTTTGATTTAATTTGTGAGACTGAGCAATTAGCACATTCTGATATTTTTTGGGATGAAATTGTATCTATTGAAGTTGTTAATAAAATAGATGATTATGTTTATGATTTAACTGTTGATAGGACACATAATTTTGTTGCTAATGGGATTATTGCTCATAATACTAGTCTTTTGGGAAGTGCTATTGCTGAGATTATGAGGAAATACAGAATAGTTTCGATTGAAGATACTTTAGAGATTCCTTTAGAAGCATATAGAAGATTAGGTTATAATGTTCAGCAGATGAAAGTAAGAAGTGCTTTAGCTACTGGTGGAACTGAAGTTGGCGCTGATGAGGGGATAAGAACGAGTTTAAGAATGGGGGATAGTAGTTTAATTGTAGGTGAAATAAGAAGTGTTGAAGCAAAGTCACTTTTTGAGTCCATGCGCATAGGTGCGTTAGCTAATGTCGTTGCAGGTACAATTCATGGCGAAAGTCCTTATGGTGTATTTGATAGAGTTGTAAATGATTTAGGTGTTCCAAGAACAAGTTTTAAAGCTACAGATATAATTGTGCTATCAAATCCTGTTAGAAGCCCCGATGGTTTGAGCTATTTTAGAAGGGTTTTACAAATTACTGAGGTAAGAAAACATTGGGAAGAAGATCCTTTGAAAGAGGGTGGTTTTGTAGATTTAATGAGATATAATCCTAAGACAGATCAATTAGAGATTACAGATGATTTAAAAAATGGAGATAGTGAAATTTTGAAATCTATAGCTGGGAATGTTAAAGACTGGGCTGGAAATTGGGCTGCTGTTTGGGATAATATTTTATTAAGAGCTAAAATAAAACAAACTTTATTGGATTATAGTCTAAAGTTAAACAGACCTGATATTTTAGAGGCTGATTTTATTGTTCAAGCTAATGATATGTTCCATATTGTTTCTGAAAATGTAAAAAGTATGACTGGTGTTTTAGATAGTAAAAAAATTTATAATGAATGGGTTGAATGGTTAAAAAAAGGTATTCAAGGTGAGAGGACAGCTTTGGAAAAAGAATAAAAAAGAGGAAAAGTGGAAGGAATAAGTAAAGTTTTAGAAAAGTATAATTTAGATAAGAATGAAGAAGAGGGCATATTTAGTAAGGATTATTTAGTTTTTAGAGAAGAGGTTTTAGGTAGAGGCTTAACGTTTTATGAAAAGGCCTGTAAGTTTTGCGTTAGATATTTTCCAGTTAAATTAGATGAGGAAAGCGAGAAAAAAGTTGAAAAAGCTATTGAATTTTCTCATTTATTAATTAATCCTAAAGAAGCTGCAAGTTTTGGTTTGGGTTTTGCTGTGATGGTAATATTAATTGGAATTTTTTTGTTTGTTTTAAGATTTGGTTTTTATGGTTTATTAGGTGGAAATTTACCTGGGATTTCTTTTTATTTTTTAATATTTTTAATTATGGGTCTTGGTGTTTTTATGATTAAACCAATGGGAAAGTATCCCTTAAGAATTGCTAATAAATTCAGAATGGAGGTTAGTGATAGAATGGTTTTGTGTGTTTTGTATGTTGTTATGTATATGAGACATACTTCTAATTTTGAAAGAGCTATTAAATTTGCTGGTGATCATGTTGGTGGTTCATTAGCTTTAGATTTAAGGAAGATTTATTGGGATGTTGAGATAGGTAAATATAGTACAATTAAAGAGTCTGTTGATAATTATCTGGAACAATGGAAAGATAAGAATATAGAATTTGTTGAAAGCATGCAGTTGATTGCTGGGAGTTTGTATGAAGGAACTGAGAAGAAAAGGATTGAGGTTTTAGAAAAAGGATTGAATGTTATGTTAGAGGGAAGTTATGAAGGAATGATGCATTATGCCCAAAATTTAAAAAATCCTGTTACAAATTTACATATGTTGGGTGTAGTATTACCAATTTTAGGATTGATTATATTACCTTTATTAGGTTCTTTTTTGGGTGTTAAATGGTATGTCCTTGGTTTTTTTTATGATGTTGCATTACCTGTGATAGTTTATTTTTATGGAACTAATTTATTAAATAATCGTCCTACTGGTTTTGGAGGTAAGGTAAAATATTTAGAGGATCCAAAGGTTATATCTGAATCAAAAACTATTGGTTTTGTTATAGGATTGCTTTTAGTTTTAATTGGTTTTTTACCTTTAATAATACATTTAGTTATACCTGAGTTTGATATTCCATTAAGAATAGGGGGAAGTGATGTTGGAAGTTTTTTGGATTTTAGAAGTGGCGAGGGTGGTGAATTTGGTCCTTTTGGTATCGGGGCTGTATTGTTTAGTTTGTTAATTCCTTTGGGTTTGGCTTTTGGTTATGGTGCTTATTGCAAAAGAAGAAGTAGCGTATTGGTTAAAACTTTTGAAGATATACAGAAATTAGAAGTGGAATTTTCTGGGAGTTTATTTCAATTAGGAAATAGGGTTGGAGATGGATTGCCTGTTGAGGTTTCTTTTAGAAAAGTAGCTGAAAGTTTAAGAGGAACTGCTAGTGGTGAATTTTTTGCTTTGGTAAGTAATAATTTAGAAATGGTTGGGATGAGTTTGCAAGAGGCTATATTTAATTCTGAAAGAGGAGCTATAAGGTATTTTAATTCTCCTTTAATTGAATCGAGTATGAAGGTTATGTTGGAAGCAAGTAGAAAAGGAGGGAGTATAGTTGCTCAAAGTTTAATTAGTATTTCAAATTATTTTAGACAGGTTCATTTGGTTGTTGAAAGATTAAAAGATTTATTAGCAGATGTTATAAGCAGTATGAAAGGGCAGATTAGTTTTTTGACTCCTGTTATTGGTGGTGTTGTTGTAGGTATAGGAACTATGATAACTACAATAATTGGTTTATTAGCTAAGCAATTTACTGCTATTTTAGGAGCTCAAGAAGCTGGAGGTGTTTTTAATGTAAGCACTTTATTAGGTTTATTTCCTATTGAGAAGGTAATCCCCCCTTTTTATTTTCAATTAATTGTTGGGATTTATGTTGTTGAGGTAACTATAATTTTAAGTATTTTAAGCAATGGAATTGAAAATGGTGTTGATAAGATAAGTCAATTATTTGTAACTGGAAAAAATTTATATAGAGCAGTTTTAACTTATTTTATAATAGCGGGTGTTGTAACATTAATATTTAATTTGCTTGCAAGCACAATTGCTAGGGTAAATATAGGGGTGTAAAAATGGAAACTGGATATATTGTGATATTGATCTTGAGTTTATTGTTAGTAGTGATAATGTTACTTGTTATATGGGGGTTAAGAAGTTATGTTGCTTAAAAAAGGAGATGGGGGTCCAAATGTTATGTTGGGTATAGTATTAGTAATTATTTTTGCAGTAGTGGCTGGTTCTATTGTTTATTTAGGTCAGAAGCAATTTAGTCTTTATGGGGGGGAATTGGCTTGTGCTATTAGTGGGAGGATTAATGGTAATTTGGTTTCTTTTTTTGGTAAATTTCTTCCTGCGACAATGCCTTTGGCTTGTGGAAGTAAAGATCAAATAGCAAAGGGGGATAAAGATGAAGTTATTAAGGATATTGTTAAATTAATGGGGAGATGTTGGGAAATGCTTGGAAATACTCCTCATCCAAAATTATTGAAGGAGTGGTTTTTTGCTGTTAATAGTTATAATACTTGTTTTAATTTTAATATTGATTTAGACAAAAGTGATGAGATAAGTGTAACAGAATTTTTGAATGCATTAAATATACCTCTAAACAAACTTTTTAATGATGATAGTTATACAGAAGAAAGTTTTGTTGAGTATGTGGAAAGAACTGGGTTATGGGGGAATAAACTAAGGATTGATAACAGATTTTTAGGCAAATCTATTTTTGATAAGGATGCTGAAGAATGTAAAAAAATTAGTTGTAGATATTATATAAGATTTTATGATGGTTTTGAAATGGATGATCCTGATAGATTAATATTTACAGATGATTATGCTTATGACGGGGGAAAGGATTATATATCACAGAGAAATTTATTAGCTTTTGGAGGGGTTAAAAGTGCTTAAATTTAAAAGAGGAGCGATACACTGGGATTATATTGTTGCATTAGTTATAATATTAATTATTGTTATTATATATTTTTTAATATCAAATGAAATTAGGGAAGGAGTAATAAATTATTTTAAAGAAGTATTTAAAGGAACTTTTTGGGGTTGAAAATGTTTACAAAAAAAGGGGCTGTTGAGCATGAGGAATTGGTTTATGGTGGAATAGCTTTAGTATTAATTTTTATTGTTGGGATTGGTTATTTATCTTTTTCTACAGGTGAAACTGCTACAAAGTTTAGAGGTGAATTAAAAGGTACAACAAGCGATATTGTTAGTCAATTTAAAGAGGTTTTTGGTTTGAAAGGAAGCGGTATTGAAAGAGTTTATGGTGATCCTGCTGCAAATGCTAAAAAGGCTTTTGATGAGGTTGTAAGTGCTTTTGAAAGTGTAATTAAAGAACCTGACAAGATGAAAATTATGGGTTTAAGAAAATTAGTACTATTAAAAGAAGATTATGAAATTCATGTTCAAAATTCTAAAGATAAAAAGGTTTTAGTTTTTTTATTATTTGATAAGTTACAAAATAAGTTTATACAGAAAAAATCTTTTAAAAATGATATTGGAGTTGAATTTGGTTACTTTGTTGGTTCTAAAGGGGGTTTTATTGTTAGCGATTTTATTAATTTTTATGAAAATGATTTGCAAATTTATTATGATCGTCAAGGATTGAATGCGAGAATTTTACCAGATTATGTTTTAAGTCAAAAACTCTATGCTCCAATCTTAGCTTATACTTTCTTTAATTATAACAATGTTGCAGTTAGTAATCTTGGTTTTATTTTTGATAAGGACACTAATGGTTTACTTGATGATTTTATTCGGGATACAAATAAGTTTGAAATTACAAAATTAAAAACTGGGGCTTATCCTTATCAATATAGAAAGAGGTGATTAATACCAGACTTTTTTTAATTTTAATTTAAATGCTATAAAATTTATTAAAATACATAATATAGGTGTTAAAATTATTAAAGTCAAAATTATACTTATTGAAGGTAAGTAGATAAAATATAAAAATATTAATGCTCCAATTACAAAGTCTAACTGGTCAAATACTGGAAAAGATGCACCTGGTTTTATGTTTAATCTTCTTTTTATGAAACTTTTAATTAAATCCCCTGAAATTGCTCCAAAACCTAATAAAAGTGGAAATAGTAGATTGAATTCATTGTAGTTTATTAAAGAAATGTTTTGAAAGAAATTGAAATTAAATAAATATTTTTGAATTAAGAAGATTAAAATTGATGCTAAAATACCAGATAAAGAGCCTAAAATGGTCTTATGATCACCAAAGATCCTTTTTTTGAATAAATTTCTTTTAAAATCCATGGGGTAATTAATTTTTTTGATAAATGGAATATTAAAAATAATTGGTGGAGCCATGTTTGCGAAATAGGCTGGAAGAAAGAAATAAATTGCTTTTATTATTAAGTTTATCATTTTAATTTTAGGTTTCTGAATAACAATCTTAACATTATTTTCATTTTTTGATATAAAGGGAGTTCTAAACCATAAATAAATGTTTTTCCTTTTTTAATCTGATCTAAGATTTCTTTTATATCTTTTGCTTTCACTGCTGTTATAACTGAGCCTATTGTTTCTGGCGTATGCGAGTCTGAACCACCGAGCATTGGTTTATTTATAGATTCTGCCCATCCAATTGACTTTATTGTTTTTTTTCTTGTTTGAATGCATTGTAAAACTTCTATTGCATCCATTTTTCTTAATAACTGGGGTCTTTTTTTGAAATACCTATAATTTGTTTTTGGTTTTAATGCGAATGGATGAGGAATAACTTTTATACATTTATAATTTTTAAGATAATTTAAAATAGATTTCATTGAAAGTTTTAAACATTTTAGATCAAAACCTTTTCCTGGATGAATTTTATTATTTTTAATGTGTTTATTGTAAAAGTCTTCCAGGTCTTTAAAGTTGTAAAAATAAACTAGTATGTCTTTGGAATTTCTTGATGTTAATTCTATTCCTGGGATTATTATGTTTTTGTTAATTTCTATTGCTTTTTTAACACCCTCTATTTCATTATGGTCAGTTATGGAGATTATTAGATTCTTTTTTTCTGCTATTTTGGCAATTTCTTCTGGTGTTGAAGAGCCATCTGAGAAATTTGAATGCATATGAAGATCTAAACATTTAAAGCCTTTATTTATTAAAAATTCGATATTTGGCTTTTCTAGGTTGATTTTATTCATTATTAAATACAAATTAGAAATATTTAAATAGATAACTGGTATTGAAGTTTTATGGCTTTAGGTAAAAAAGGGGCTGAATTATCTTTGAATTTTATTATAATCGCAGCTATAGGTTTAGTTGTTTTAGTTATTGCTTTGGTATTTTTTACTGGTGGAGCTGAAAGGCTATTGGGTGGAGTGCCTGAAACTATTCAAGTAAGTCAGCAACAGTTGAATTTGTGGAGAAATCAATGCCAAGCTTTTTGCAGTTTAGATGATAAATCAAATTATTGTAATGCTTTTTATTGGATTGATAGGGATAAAGATAAGAAATATAGTAGTGAAGATGAAATTTATAAGTGTAGTAGTGTATCTAATAAGCCTGGAAAACTAACAAAAGAATTAGATTTAGGTGTTAGTTGTGTAACAATTACTAAATGTACATGAAAACATTTATATAACTAATTTTATTAATTAATTTATGGACAAAAAAGGGGATTTAGAGATAAACTGGATTATTGTAGCTGCAATTGCTTTAGTTGTTTTAGTTGTTGTTTTAATTGCATTATATGGTGTTACTGGAAAGTTTGGAGAGACTATAAAGGGATTTTGGAGTGATATTTTAAAATTGTGGCCAAAAATTTAAGGTGATGAAATGTTTAAAAGAGGACAAGCTGAAAGTTTAAGTTTCGTTGTTGGATTAATTTTATTTTTAATTATGGGTACTATAGCAATATATGGTATAAAACTTTTTTTAGGTTTTGAGCGTGATTGTTTTGGTTTGTTGGTTAGTAATGTTCAAGAGGCTATAAAGAATCCTGGAAAAGAGATTAGTTTTGATTGTGATTTTAATAAGCCTGTTGTTGTTTATGGGAAAGATGATAAATATGCGTTTAAATTTTTTAGGGATCTTTTAACTAGTTCTTTTTTAATATCAAAGCCTCAAAATGTTGAATGTGAAGGTAAAAGTTGTATTTGTGAATGTGGGAATATTGTGAATACTGAAATAAAAGATCCTGGGTTTGGTGAAGATTTTATTGAAGATTTGGATCAGTTTTCTTGTAAAAGAGCCAAATGTGTTCCTTTTGATCAAAATTTATTATCCCATTGTGGTTTAGTTAAGATTACAAATGAGATAAATCATATAGACTGCCCCTTGGGTTTAGGTGGGGCTTTTTTTGGAAAGGGTGGGAAAGGGGGTACTGAATTTAGTTTAGAGCTTGATGTAGAGAAGACAATTAATTTGGTTCCTGTAAAAATTAAATTTTATGATTCATTAAATTCTGTTGAAGTATTTTTAGGCGATGGTTTTAGGGTGCTTGATTTTGAGACACTAAATATTTTGGAAGAGAATATTAAAGAATCTATTACTGGTCTTCAAAGTGATTATTTTAAAAGTTTGTTATTAAGGTTATATTTACAGGGGAGTAAAGTTGGCTCTTATTGGTTTTTTAAAAGTACAGATCAAATAGCTGTTATGAATATTTTTTCTCCTGTTTTTTTAATATCTGAAAAAGGGATGGATTTTAATCTTGCAATTTCTGTATTCAAGAATAAGGTTGCAAGGGGGCGAGTTGAAGGTTTTGAATTTTTAGCAGAAGTTTTTCGACTTATCTTTCCAGAAGGTACTAAAACTAGTTATACTAAATTTATTAATTTGGGGCATATTGATTCTATATCTTTGTGTTTTAATGAAAAGAAGACTTTTTTAGGTAAATTTAATGGTAGAGAGAAAGAAAGGGAATTTAAATATTTATTATTGACTCCAAAAGATGTATTTAATCCTGATTTTATAGGTGTTTATCCTTTGGTAAAAGATCCTTCTTCAGATGGTGCTCCTAGTTTTAGTTTTAGAAGTGGTGATTTGAAAATTGATGCTATAGCTAATCTTGTAGGAGATAATATTTATGAAGACCAGGATTCTTTTGAAAATCTGGTTAAAACTGATTTAGAATTTAGATCTGACCCTAAAAATCCTGGAAAGGTTTGTTTATATGATAAGACTTTTCCAATTTCGCAAGTCGATATAACTGCAACTAAATGAGAAATTTATTTAAACTAACTTTTCTTTAGAAAAGAAAACCTTGGAAAAGAAAAATTAGCAAAATAAAATGAGGCAAAAATATGAATAAAAAAGGTGATGCTGTAGTTTTGGAGACTATGAATCTATTTCAGGTTATAGGAGGATTTTTATTTTTTTTAGTTATGGTTTTTGCTTTAAATCAGGTTTTTGGTGCTGAAAGTAAAGGATATGCTTTATCTGTATCTGAGCAGTTGAATTTGGGCAAGACTTTAATTAAAAATGCAGATGGGGATGCAAGTATAGCTTATATTGTTGGAAATGGCGTTAAAATAACTGGAGATGATGTGGATTTAGAAAGAACAAATACTAAGATTATTAATAATTTAGGATCAAAGAAATTGATTATTGAAAAAAAAGGTGGAAGGTTTATAATTTATGAGAAAACTGATCTTGAATAAAAAAGGTGATTATGATTTAGGAAGGAAGGCTTTGTACATATTTATGGCTTCTGTTTTTTTAACTTTTGTTTTTGTTACTTTTTATGGTTTATTGGTAAATATGAAGGCTGAAACTTTTAAAACTAAAGATTTTATAGAGGGGAGTGCAATTAAATATGTTTTAACTCATAGTTCTAATTGTTTTGCTTCTGATCTTTATAAAATTCCTGTAATTGATTTAAATAAATTTACTTCTGAAAATTTAAGAAAATGCACTAGTAATTTTAAGAAATCTATTAAGATTAATTTGTTTGATGGCGGTAAGCTGTTTAAAAGTGAAATAACTAATGGTATTGGCGGTTATAAAAGAAGAGACGATAAAGCTTTAGTTTTAGTAGATAATAATGGGGAATTAAAAACTTTAGTTATGGGGTTAGAATATGGGGATTAAACTAAATAAAAAAGGACAAACAGAGGATATATTCGGAGATTTGTTACTAGCTTTTTTACTTTCTATAGTTGGAGTTGTTTTGTTAATCTCTACAATAAATGGATTTACAATACAAGCTAATCAAGGTCTTGAGGATGCTGCTTCTATTGACATTAAGAATGATTTAATTTCTTTTTTGAATACTAATTTAGGTTCTATTTTAGGAAAAGAAGATTTGTCTAAGCTAGTGAAAATTGGTTTAGATGAGGATAGTACAGTTGTGGACTTCTTTTATATTGCTGCTGTTTATTCTGATAAGTTAAAAGAAAGTAAAGAAATTTTAGTAAAGATTGTAAACTATTTTAGAGTAATTTATCCACATCAGTATACATCTGAAGCATCTATTAATTTTGAATTTACTCCTGATTATACTTTAATTTTTAGATTTGAAAAGCTTGGTACTTTTTATTTTATTAGGATTATAAATAAAGGTTTTTCTAGAAGCCCACCTGAAGTATTACGTGAACCAACTATAAATATTATTGAATCTAGAAATAAGGATCTTTTTTCTGTTGATGATGTTTCTGAAGCTGAATGGTGCTTAGAATCTTCTGGTTTTTCAGGAAATAAGTATTTTTATCGTTCTTATGGACATTCTAGCTTGAAAAGTAAGAATTATGATGGGGATATAACTGTGGATTTACATTCTTGTATTATAGGGAGGAGATTTTATGAATAAGAAAGGGTTTTTAATGATTATAGCAAGTATTGGGTTTATAGTAGCTATATTTTTGTTAATAGAGTATCAAGTTACTAGCAAAGGTACTTTAGGAAAGAATTATTATGGGAGCGATGAGGTTAGGTTATTGAAATTATATCAAATTGGAGATGAAATAAATTTTAATTTGAATTATTTTGCTTTAGAGGCTTATAAGAGAAGTTTATTGAGATTAGGGAAAAATGGTGGTTGGAGTAAATTAAGTGAGCCTATAGGAACTAAAACGAGTTCTAAGCCTGATTTTAAAGGTGAATTAAAAAAAGAATTCTTAAAAAATTTAAATGACTTAATTATAGATTTTAAAAATTTAAATTATAAAGAATTTGAAGAAAAAGAGGTTCAAATAACTGATAAAATTACTGGAAAAGGTAAAAGTGTTGAAATTTTTGATGAAGATAAGGATATTTGGTTTAAAATAGAGCCTGAATTTAGTATTGAGCTTAAAGATTTTAATTTTTTTGAAGATAGTTTTAGGTTATTTGGTTTAATTAGGGATTGTGTTAAGGTTGAAAAGACAAATTTGAATAAATGCTTGAATAATTCCCCTTTTGACTTAAGTAGATTAAATGTTTCTTTTGATGATAAAATGGATTATGTTATTGTTATGGTTGATGCGGGTAAGAAATTATTTTATCGTGGAGATGTTGAAACTTTTGAGATAAAATATGTTGTGAAGAGGTAAAATAGTAAAAATTATTTTTCACTTTATAGTGTACGTACAACTAGAGAACAATAATGTTTTTAAATAAAATTGAATTCTTAAAATTTCTAAAATGATTTCGCAGCTAACTTACGAACAAATTATAGAAAAGATAAAAAAAGAGAAGGGTTTAAGCGAGCATGAGATTAATTCTAGGGTTAATGAGAAGTTGTCTAAATTGTCTGATTTAATAAGCAAACAAGGTGCAGTACATATAATTGCTAACGAGTTGGGGGTTAGTGTTTTTGAGGATTATAGTGGCAAGGATTTTAAGATTGAAGAATTAACTGAGGGAATGAGGAACATTTCTTTTTATGGTAAACTATTAAAAATCGATGCTATTAGGAGTTTTAATAAGAATGGAAGAGAAGGTAGGGTTGCTAATTTATTTGTTGGGGATGATACTCAGGCAATTAGAGTTGTTATTTGGGATGAACCTATAATTGATAATCTGTCTAAGGGCTTAATTCCTAGTGGTTCTGTTTTGCATGTTGTTGGTGGAGGAATAAGGCAGAATAATGGGGCAAAAGAGGTGCATTTAGGAAAAGGTGGAAAATTGGAGTTAAACCCTAAAAATATTTCTTTTAAAAATGTAGTTGAAGTGCAGCAAAGACAGGTTATTAATAAAAAGATTGTAGAATTAATGGAAAATGATATTGGGGTAAGTATTAGTGGGACTGTTATTCAGGTTTTTGAGCCTAGATTTTATGAATCTTGTGGTAATTGTTCTAAAAAGGTAGAAATTAGGGATGGAAAAAGTTTTTGTCAGACTCATGGGTTTGTACATGGAGAGCTTGTACCAATATTAAATATGTATTTTGATGATGGTACGGACAATATAAGAGCTACTTGTTTTAGAGAAAATGTTGCAAAGGTTTTAGGATTAAGTATGGAGGATGTTAAATTGTTAAAAGATGATATAAATGCTTTTGAAAGGATTAAAAACGATATTGCTGGAAAGCAGTTTACTTTTCTTGGTAAAGTACAGAAGAATGAGATGTTTGGAAGGAAAGAATTTGTTGTTAATGATATTCAACAAGTTGATCCTGTTATTATGATTAAGGAGATTGAGGTAAGGATCTAATTTTAATGTGGTTTTGACAGTGTAACTTTCACTTATAGGGCTCATACTATTAAAATTTTGAAGAATTTTTTGCACTGTAATGTATATTTCATAGACGCGCCAGATTTATAAATAAGTTTGATTTATTCTATTAAAAGCTGTTAAAAAGATAGGTTGGGGCACAGCCGAATCAACGCATAGAGAGATGGAAGCTCTACCAGCAATGGCAACTTTTGTCATGGAACTATGAAGCCCACGCCCTTTATGGGTGGGAGTATGTCACAAGCTTGAATCTGAAAAAAAAGGCGAATAGCAAAGCTTTTCTTTTGGAAAAAGAAAACCTTGGAAAAGAAAAGGTTGAAATTTTACAGAAGAAAAGTGATTTTTTGAAGTGAAATAAAAGCCGAAAAGGAAGGAGGAAAATAAAATGGTAGGAAATTTACCAATAAAGAAGTTTAGGGCAGGCAACATAGAGGTTGCTATCTGGAGTAATAAGAAGAATGTGAATGGTGCAGAGGTAGAATTTAAGACAGTTAGCTTGGGTAGAAGTTACAAGAAGAAAGATGAGGATATTTGGAGGAATGAGGTTATCAATTTAAGGAAGGGAGATTTGCAGAAAGTTTTATTGGTTGTTCAAAAGGCCTCAGAGGAATTATTTTTAGGTGGACACGATGAAGGAGGTGAAGAAGAATGAATAAAGACCTAGAAAAAGAAACACTTGGGAAAGAAAAAGAGGCTGTAGTTGATGAAAAAGATATTCAAAAATCTAAAGCTGATAAAAAGAAAGAATTTACAATTAATGATTTACCTGGTGTTGGGGCTGCTACTGCTGAAAAATTAAGAGAAGGAGGATTTTGTGATTTAATTTCTGTTGCTGTTGCTAGCCCTGGTCAATTGGTTGAGGCTTGTGGTGTTGGTGAAAGTGTTGCAAGAAAGATGATTAATACTGCCAGGGAAAAAGCAGGTATGGGTTTTGAAACTGGTGAAGAATTGTTAAAGAAAAGAGATAATTTATTGAGAATATCTTTAGGGAGTAAAAAATTGGATCAACTTTTCGGGGGGGGTGTTGAGAGTTCTGGGATAACAGAATGCTATGGTCCATATGGTGCTGGAAAAAGTGCGATAGCTCATCAATTAGCTGTGAATGTTCAATTACCTAAAGAAAAAGGAGGTATTGATGGAAAAGCTTTGTGGATTGATACTGAAAGCAGTTTACCTTTTGGCGAGAAGATACTGGTTGAAAAGGAGAATAGAATTCAATTAGTGCAGATAGGAGAACTTATAGAAACTGCTTTGAATAGTACTGAGAATATTGTTAGGTATGGCAATACTATTTCTACAGCAGATAATTTTGAAAATGTAAAGGCAATTTCTTATGATCCGGAAGATTATAAAATCAAGACTTTTCCCATAACAGGGTTCATAAAACATCCAAAACAGAAAATTTATGAAGTAAAATTGAAGAGTGGGAGATCTGTTAGGGTAACTGAATATCACAATTTTTTTACTTTAGATGGTAATTGTGAGTTGAGCGAAATTGCAACAAAGGATTTAAGTAAAGGAACGAAAATAGCAATAGCTGGTAGTATTCCAATTAAGATGGGCATTAATGTATTCGATTTATCAGAAATGTTTAGTGATGTTAATGGTTTGTATGTGCGTGGGGGTGAAGAATTTAGAAGCTTTTTAGATACAATAAGAGAAGATTTGCAATCGATGGCAGTATCAAAAAATCTTTCCACAAGTAGTTTAAATAATTGGTTAACAAGAACTGAATTGCCACTTGGTGTTTATAATAAAATAAAGTTTAAAATGAATGATGCAATTAAAACTAAACTTAGAATCGGGGGTTGGTCTAGGAAATATATGATGCCTTTATTAGTGCCTACTACAATTGATTTGATGAAATTTTTAGGTTTATATGTTGGGGAAGGTAGTTGTTTAAAGGGGCGTAGTGTAATTATAACTTGTACAAAGAAAGATGTAGAGTATAATTATGTAAGAAATTTTGCTAGTAGTCTAAGTTTTGTAGTAAAACGAAGTAAGAATGATTTGAAGATTAATGCTCGACCTTTTGCTTTGTTTATTGAGAAATTGAATTTAGGGTATTCAGCTGATACAAAAAAGTTGCCTGAGTTTATTTTAAACTTGGGTGAGAAGTATATCGAAGCGTTTATGGAAGGCTATATTGCTGGAGATGGTTCTAGAGATAAAATTACTGGGGCCACTACATGTGAAACTAAAAGTAAAGAGCTTGCAGACGGTTTATTATATGCTACTTGTGCTTTAGGTATTCCTGCGAGACATAATACAGTTATTAGAACCTATAAGTGTTCTGAAAAAAACGGTATAAGGCCTGAGAATGATGGAAAGAAATACGCTATGCAAAGTATTAGTTGGCAAACATTTTTAATAGGGGATAGTAGGTTTGATGAATTACCTAATGATAAATTGCAATTTACAATACCCTTATTAAAGTCTATAATGGATAATTATGGCAGTATTAAAAGTTTTTCTATAAAAGCAGGGATAGATAATAGTTATTTGACATACAGGTTGAAGCGATATTACCCTATTAGGAAATCTACTTTAACTAGATGGTTACAGTATTTACCAGATTCTGAATCAATTCTTAAAATAAAGAAGATAATTAATTCTGATATTTGGTTTGATGCTATAGAATCAATAAATTGTGTCGGAGAGGAGATGACTTATGATGTGGAAGTAATGCCTGGAGATAAAGAGATACAGAACTTTATTGGGGGGCATGGGGGTATAATTTTACATAATACTTTTAGACCTGAAAGAATAAAACAAATTGCTACAGATGTTGGTTTAGACCCGATTATAACTTTGAAGAATATTATTGTTGCTCGGGCTTTTAATAGCGACCATCAAATGTTGTTAGCGGAAAAAGCAGAGGATTTTCTTCGCCAAAAAGATAAGTGTATAAAATTAGTAATTATTGATTCTTTAATGAGCCACTATAGGTCGGATTTTGTTGGTCGTGGACAATTAGCGGATAGGCAACAGAAATTAAACAAACATATACATACTTTATTGAAATTAGCAACAAGCTACAATATTGTTGTTTATGTTACTAATCAAGTAATGTCTAAACCAGACACATTTTTTGGAGATCCAACTGAGGCTATTGGGGGGCACGTACTTGCGCATGGAATGACTACACGGGTATATCTAAGAAAGGGAAAGAAAGGAACTAGGGTAGCAAAAATGGTGGATAGTCCTTATTTGCCTGAGTCAGAAGCTCCTTTTATGATAACTGAGCAAGGGATTAAGGATGCAGATATTTAATATTGGATTTAGATTCGCTCCTGCGAGGATTTGAACCTCGGTCCCAAGCTCCGCAAGCTTGTATACTATCCAGGCTATACTACAGGAGCATTTATTTTATATATTTATACTGCTTTAAAAAGTTTTATAAAGTGTTGAAAACTGGCTTGTTAAAATGACAAAGCAATTATGTATGTCTTGTAAGAAGGAAATAACCAATGATCCTGGGTCTGTTATCTTCACTTGTCCTGCTTGTGATAAAAACAAGATTATAAGATGTAAAAGTTGTAGAGAAATATGCGCTAAGTATACTTGTGATTGTGGTTTTACAGGTCCTAATTGAGGTTTAAATGGCAACTGTAATAATAACTTTTAGAATAATGCCTGACGGTGTAGATGTTAATTTAGACAATATTAAAGTAAAGGCAATTGAGAAGATTAAAACTTTTGGGGGGAATGTTCATAAAGAAGAGAAAGAGCCAGTTGCTTTTGGTTTAGTTGCTTTGAAGTTGATGTTTACTTTAGACGAGAGTAAAGGGGATACTGAAAAATTGGAAAAAGATATTTGTACTATAGAAGGTGTTCAAAGTTGTGAAGTTGTGGATGTTAGAAGGGCTGTAGGTTAAATTTAAATAAGATTAAACTTTAAAATATTTATGGCAGATTTGTTTTCTAAGGAACAGTTAAAGGAATTGCAGGAGATTTCTCAGTTAAAAGGAGATGAGCAAAGTAAAAAATTTAATGAATTTCTTAAAAAATGCAGCCCTGAACAAGTTGAATATTTAAGAAAACAATATGGTGGGAGTGAATGTCCTTTTTGTTTGATTAAAGAAGGAAAATTAAAAAGTGAGATTTTATATCAAGATGAAAATGTAATGGTTATATTTGATATTAATCCTGCCAGCAAAGGCCACATGTTAGTTATTCCTTTGAACCATGAAAGTTCTATAACTAATTCTAAAGATTACGGAAAAATTATGGATGTTGTTCAAAGGGTTGCGAAGGTTGTTTTTGATGTTTTAAAGGTTGAAGGGGTAAACATTTTGATTGGGGATGGTGTAACTGCAGGTCAGAAAGTAGCTCATGGTTATGTTCATGTAATTCCTAGAAGTGAGGATGATAAAGTAAAAATTAATTGGGAGAAATTAAATGTTAAAGAAAAGGATTTGCAAGAATTATCCAAACTAATTAAAGAAAAGTTGAAAGTTGTTAAGAAATTAGAGGTTAAACCTGTTAAAGTTATTAAAGAATTAGAGGAATTTAAGTTTAAAGAAAGAATTCCTTAAAAAATTAATTTTAAAATATTTAAGACTAGATTACCATTGAAGATTGTTATTAAGTAGGCTAATAAAAATATTGGGGCAAATGGTAAGCCTTCTTTTATTAAAATTGATTTAGTTTTAGATTTTTTTAATTTTAAAATCTGTTCTGGTTCTATCCCTAGTTCTGAGATTTTAAATTTTGATTTTATATTTTTGTCTATAATCCAATCCCCTGGTGTTAGTTTATTTACTGGAATAGTTTTAATCATTGAAAATTTCTCTACGGATTTAAAGATTATGAATAACATTGGGGTTATTAAAATAAAAATTGCTGATGCGTATAGTAATGCTGTGGTAAACTGTGATTTTAATAAATACCCTAGTATAAAAAGCAATAGTGAAATAAGTATTGAAATTAAAATTGTAGGTTTTTTTCCTTTTGTTAATTCTTTTGCATTTTTAATAAATTCTTTTGGATGTCTTATTGTTTTTATTATTGCAAAAAAGGTTCCATATAATGCACCTACTACTGCTAGATTTGTAATGAAATCTATTGGGGATGATAAAGTTAAATCAAATTTTATTAGTGGAAATGCTAGTGGTATCGATAATGCGATTAATAATTTTGTATCCCCTCCCCCCCATTGCCTTGTAAAATATAAAATTAGTGATAAAAACAGCAAGGGAAAAAATACTTTTAATGTGGTTAAGGTTATATTGAAATCTTTTAAAATTATAGAATAAATAATTACTGTTATTGAGGAGATTGCTAGTAAAGTGAAGCTTATAGAGTCTAGAATCTCTCTATTTTTAAAATCTGTTATAGTTGCTAATAATAGGGCTAATATTGCATAAATTGATAATAAAATTTCTAGCATAAGGACTTTTAGTGCATTAGCTTTATAAATTTTTTTAAAGATGTTTTTTTATGGTAACAATTGTTGGTGCAGGTCCAAGCGGTAGTTATTTAGGTTATTTATTGGCTAAAGAAGGATTTAAGGTTAATTTGTTGGAAGAGCATTCTTGTATTGGGAAACCTGTTCAATGCACTGGTGTTGTTACTGATGCTATTGATAATGTATTAAAATTAGATGAAAGTGTGATTGTAAACAAGATCAAAACTGTTCGTGTACATTTTAATGGAGATATTTTAGATGTTGATTTAGGTAAAGGAGATTATATTTTAGATAGGTGTAAGTTTGATAGATATTTATGTGAGATGGCTGAAAATGAAGGTGTTAAAGTCTTGTTAAATCATAGGTTAAATGCTGCTAGTATTGTTAATAAAAAAATTCAATGCTTGACTAATAAAGGTTTAATTGAGGATGAAATTTTAGTTGGTGCTGATGGTCCTTATTCTAGGGTTGGAAATTCTTTTAATATGTTAAATGGAAGAAAGTATAAAACTGCAATGCAATATAGGGTAAAAGGAGAATTTGAACCTGATGTGTATAAAGTTTATTTAGGTTATGGTGAATTTGGCTGGTTAGTACCTGAGAATAAAAATTTTGCAAGGATTGGTGTCGTTGGAGATAGTAATTTGAGAAAAGAGTTTAATAAATTTTTAAAACTATTTAAGGTTAAAAAATTAGAGAATCAAACTGGAATGATTCCTTTATTTAATCATGATGTCCCATTGAGTTTTAAAAATAAAGTTTTTTTAACTGGTGATGCTGCTGGGTTAGTGAAAGCTTCAAGTGTTGATTACAGCGAGTCTATTATGATTTTTGAAGATGGAATGATGAAAAGTATAAGGGTTGGGGAATTTGTTAATGATTTAATGAACAAAAATAAATCAAAAATTATTTTAGAGGATAAAGAAATAGATCTAAAGAGTTTAAAATTGGATAAAAGAGTAGATGTTTTTACTTTAGATAAGAAGGGTAAGTTAAAACTTGTTAGATTAAATAGGGTGATTAAACATAGACTTAAGGATAATTTATATGAGGTTATTTGTGAAAAAGGTTTTAGGGTTAAAGTTACTAGTGCCCATAGTATTATGTGTTTATCTAATGATGAAATTATTGAAAAGAAGACTTCAGAACTAGTTACAGGGCAAGATTATTTATTAATCAGAAATAATGTTCCAAAATTAAATTCTATAAAGGAAATAAATGTTATAAAATTGTTATTAGATTATGATAAATCTTTAGCAAAAAGAATTTTAGTTTTTAGAGGTATGAAGTATTTGAGGCACAAAAGAGATTTGAGATTTTATCTAAACGGTTTACCTAAAACTTATTATAGGAGAGATTTGATTCCTCTTGAAGCTTTTTTAGATCAAGGGGTTATACCTGAAGATGTTAAGATTACAATGAATCCTGCTAAGAAATTTTTAGCTATACCAAATAAAATTAAAATTAATAAGTATTTTGCAAGGTTGTTGGGATATTATGTGGCTGAGGGTAGTTTAAAAAAATCAGGTATTATTTTAAATTTTGGAAAAGATGATATTTTGAATGGTAATTTAGAAGATGTAAAATATTGTATAGAGAGGAGTTTAGGTATAAGATACTGTATTTCAATGGTTAAAAATAAGTTTACTAAAGAGGATTCCAAGGTAAATGTTGTTTTTGGTGGTTTTATAGTTGGCTTGTTATTCTCTAGGCTATTGGGTTGTAATTTTGGTTCGGAGAATAAGGAAGTTCCTAATATAATATTTAATGTTTCTGATAGCTTAAGAAAAGAGTTTTTGAAAGCATATTTTAGGGGGGATGGGCATTTAAGGATTAGAAAGTCAAAAAAAAGAAGGAATTGGTCTGCTGATTTGACGGTAGAAACTGCAAGTAGAAAATTAGTTAGTGACTTAGTTTTACTTTTATTTCAACTAGGTGTTTCCCCTAATGTTAGGACAGTTATTCATAAAGGTCATGTTCTTTATGGAAAAAATATTAAAACAACTTGTAATTACGTTCTTTCAGTATCTAATCAGAAGGATTTATATAAATTAAGAGATTTTTTTCCAGAGAAAAGAAATGTTTTAACTAGTTTTATAAGATCTATAAATGACTCAAAATCTATGAAGGGTATTCCTAAAAAATTAATTAGTGATATTTTTAGGAATCGGAAGTTACTTTTTAGAAAATATTTTGGGCATTCTTATAGTAGTTTCAAGACTTATTCTTATGAAAAAATGATTAGATTATTAGGCAAAATTAAGAATAAAAATAAAAAAGAAAAATTATATTTTAATTTGATTAAAAACAATGTTTTAATATTACCAATAAAAGATGTTAAAATTGCTGATTCTAAGTACGATGAGGTTTTTGATTTAGAAGTAAATGATATAAATACTTTTGTTGGGGGATTGGGTAATATTTTGCTTCATAATACTCATGGTGGAATCGTGTATGGATTGAATGCTGCTAAGGTTTTAAGTAAGATAATTAAAGATGGTGGGAATTATGATAAAGAAATTAAAAGATTAATTGGAAAGGAATTATTGTTAAGTCTGAAGATAAGACAAGTGATGAGTTTTTTTAAAGAAGAGGATTATAGTTATTTAATAAGCTTATTTAATCAAGAAAGAGTTTTAGAGTTAATGAAAGAATATAACAGGGATTTTCCATCTAAATTTTTATTTAAATTACTTTTGAAAGAACCAAGATTTTTGAAGTTTCTTAAATTTGTGGCAATTTAAATGGGGTTGTTGGGGATAGGGTTGATGCTAATTGTTGTATAAGATTGCAGTAGCCTAAGTCTATTCTTGTTAAAATTAAAATAATTATTGCGATATAAATTACTGGAACTGTTAAGGCTATAAATTCACTTTTTTTACTTGCAAACAAACTTGTGTAAAGGTTTATTAAAAGGTAAATCCAAACAAAATTTGGCTGAATTAAAAACAATGGTGTTGTTAATCCTGCTACGAAAGCTGTTGGAAATTTTACTACCGGGCTTAATTGTTTTATATCCATTATTGTGAAAAAAGATATTGCTGCTAAAAATGGGGCTATAGCTATTCCAAAATAAGCTACAGTAAAACCAGGTATAAAAATAGATATTATAAGTGTTATTAATTCAGCCCCGTGGTAGGCTATTTTAAAGAATGGCATTAGTAATGAAGTTCCTATTCCTGAAATTGCTGCAATTCCTGTGCTAAAAACTGCAACTGATCCGGCTACTATGGTTAATATTGCATGAGCTATAGTAGAAATAATTTTTGTTCTTGATAAAAGTCCACCAATTATAAAGAGTAAAGGAATCCAATAAATGTGTTCAAGAAGCCATCTAGTTATTATAAATAAATATTTTATTGAAGCTAATCCGCAAGCACCAAATAAGACCATTTTTCCTCTTTTTTATAAAAACCTAATTTTTTACCATTTTCTAATTAATGAGTTGAATCAAGAAAACTTTATATATTAATAAAGTTAATGTTTTAATATGAGAAATAAAAGGGGTGCTATAGAATTTGGTGTAGGTGTTAGTATTTTTATATTTATTATGGCTTTATTGATGGTTATTTATCTTTTATTGATACCTGAAGAGGAAAGACAACTGATTTTAGAAGGTAAAGAAGGGGTAAGTTTAGATTGTGAAAGAAGATGCCAAATTGATTTTGAAAGATGTAAAAGTGATTGTGGAGATGATTTTGATTGTAAGCTAGATTGTAGTGATAGATCTAGGGCTTGTAGGGATAATTGTGTTAGATTTGGAGATAGAGAAAGGGTTGGGGTAAGAGGGGGTTTGTTATTGAGTGAAAGTCCTGGTTTAGTAAGACCTATTCAAAATTTTCAATTAGGTGTGGATTTAAATCCTGTTTCTTTGTTTTCTGAGGTTAAGAAGCTCAATATCCCATTAGTAAACTCTTTATCTATTAGTGCATGGTTTTTTAGCAAAGAGGATAAAACAATTTCTTTTGATTTGGGAAGTGTAGAAAATTTAGCTAAAGTAACCTTAGTTTTTTTTCCAGGGGATAGAAAAGGAAAATTGAAGTTAAAATTAAATGAGAATATTATTTATGAAGGAGATGCGAATATTAATGATTTACCTATTGAATTGCCTGTGAGTTTATTAAAAGCTAAAGACAATAAATTAGTTTTTAGCTCTACTGATGGTAGGTTAAGCAAAAGCTATTTTTCTTTTAAAGATTTAAGTTTATCTGTTGAAAGGTTTGAACAAAATCTAAGGGCTAGTAGGAAATTTGTTTTAACGAAAGAGGAAGTTCAAGGTATTAAAAGAGCTTTTTTAAGTTATTTTATTTCTTGTGAGAATATAAATGTTAGACAAGGAAATTTAAGGATTGATTTCAATGGAAAATCCTTGTATGATGATTTAATATTTTGTGAGGCTGCAAGACCTAGTTTGGATATAAGTAAGAATTTAATAAGAGAGGGTGAAAATCAATTTCAATTTATATTAAAGCCTTCTACTGAAAATAGTTATGATATTACTGAAGTAAAATTTAATGCTGATATGAGAAATTTTGAATTCCCTAAGTATAGATTTGATTTAGGAAGAAGAGAATTTGATGATGTAGCAAGCGGCAGGGCTGATGTAAAATTGAATTTAATATTTGCTGATAGGGGTTTTAGGAAAGAAGCTTCTATTAATATTAATGGCGCTGAACTTTATTTCAATACTAATGAAGGATTTATTACTTTAGATTTAAGTGATTTTATTGTGGCTGGAAGCAACTTTATTAAGATTGTACCTAGAGAATCATTTGAAATAGAAAGGCTAGATGTTGTTATAGGTTAAAATGGGAAATGAAGAAAAAGAATCTGTTTCTAAGGTGGAAGTTGAAAGTAAAAAGGAAAAGTCTAATGTTTTAATTCCAATTTTTATAATTATTATTGTTCTTATTGCTATTTACTTCTTTTTTACTAGTCCTGCTTTTGGTGGTGTTAAAGGTTTAGGAGCTAAAATTGGTGGTTATGGTGGAGAGCTTGCTAGCAAGTATATATCTAGGTTTAATCCATTTCAAGAACCTGAGGCTAAAGAAGCTCTTAAAAAAGGGATTAGAATAACTGATATAAAAGGTTCTTCAAAATATTTAGTTGGAACTCCAAAATTAGAATATTATATAGCAACTGAAAAATATGAAGATGTTGATTATAATATTGAATGCGGGATTAAAGGGTTAGAAGAAAAAAATTCAAAGCTTTTTGGAGGAAATTTTAATCGGGATAATAGTGTATGTGTTGTAGATTTTTCTTCTTTAAAAGATAAAATTGAAAATAAAGAGAATATTGAATTGGCAAGCAGAGTTTCTTTTTCTATAGATTCTAGACCTTATTTGGATGTTTATTTAAAAAAGAGAGAAAGTGAGTATGTGCTTAAAAGCCAACCTTTAGTTAAAGGCAATAGTGGTCCATTAAGAGTTGACATTAGATTTGCTGGTGAGGAGCAGCCTTTATTAGAGAATAGTTTTAGTGCTTTGGAGATTACTTTGTCAAATGTTTGGGGTTATGGGGGTATTATTATTAATGAAATTAAGATTAAATTGCCTGATAGGATTGTTAAGAATTGTGATTGGGAAGAAAGAGAGGGTATGTTATTGATTCCTTTAGAAGAAAATTATAAATTAGAGGATTCATCTTCTTTTATTTGTTCTGTTAAAGTCCAAAATGTTCAGGAAGATCCTTCTTTAACAAGGATTAATGCGTATGCTGATTACAAATTTATTTCTGATGATTTTGTTAAGAATATTCAGATAATTGGCTCGAAGAAAACTGATTTAACTGAGGCGGCTCGAAATGCTTAAAGTAGGTATTTTAATTTTTATTATTATAATATTAATTAGTTCTTGTACACAGATACAAACTTACAAAGAAACTGGAAAAGAAAGATTTAAAACAATTTTTCAAAAAGAAGGCCAAGAACCAGAAGTAGATATTAGTCTTAAAGGAATAGGTGCTCAGTTAAGAATTGTTAGACCTGTTGAAGGGTCTAATGTAAGATCCGGTGTTTTTCAATATGTTATTGATTTAAGTGGTTCTAATATTTTAGATGCAAATCCAAGATTAAACCAAAAATTATTGACAAGCAGTAATGTTTATAGTGATTCTATATCTTCACAAGAAATCTTGGATGCAATTACTGATAAAAAAGGAAAAGTTACTGGCCAATTTAATATTGTTAGTGAAGAAGAATCTCTTACTGCACATTTGTTTAGTGAACTTAGTTATGATGGTTTAAGTCAGGCCAGGTTTTATGGTTGTATTGCTAATGATTTGGGGGATTATTATAATAATTGTAAGGAAGGAAATTTATTGCGTTCTAATATTGCTGGAAGTGAATTTAAAATTTTGGAAATCTTAGAAGAACCAATTTCTCGTGATGGTGGGATAACATCTTATTTATTCACAATTAAATTTTATAAAGATAGACCTGGAGAATTAATTGGAGATATTGATTTTGATGTTGTTGATTTTCCTGAGGGTTGCGGGGAAATTAGGTGGGAAAAAGATAAAATGATTGGAATTGTAGGGTGTGAGGTTCAATTAAGTTCTAGGAATTTAGATCTGCCAAAGGGTTTTCAAGAATTTGATGGTTATTTTAGAATGAATTATCAATATAAGATAAGAGACGAGGTTATTTTTAATGTTAAACCGAAGTTTTGAACAAGGGCATAAGATTTATAAATAACATTAAATTAGGTGTATAAAATGAAAAAGGGGTTGATAACAGTTATTTTAGTAATTTCATTAGTTTTAATTATTTCTTGTCAACCTACTGCGCCTGGCGGTCCAAGCGGTTTTTATAAATTTACTGGGAATTCTGCTGTTGAGGCAAGATTTGTTAGAGATGCTCCTGTTTCTTCTGAGCAAGAATATTATGAACCTGGTGAATTAATTGATGTTGAAGTAGAATTAGCAAACAGAGGGACTAGAAGGATGCAACCAAATACTGTTAGATTAAGATTAACTGGTGATGCAATAATACCTAATTTTTTTGTAGGTGCTAAAGAGGTTTTATTTCCATTATCTTTAGATCCTATTGATGAAGAAACGGGTAATTTAGATACTAGGATTCTAAGTTTAGGTCCTTTAAGGTATGTTGGAGATGTGACAACTAGAAGAAGTAAGATTGTAACTGGTCAATATTGTTATTATAATCCTATTGTTGTTCAAACTAGGATTGTTTTAAGTGATAGATATGAAGATGTACCTGCTCAAGGTGTTCAAGATGGGCAATATGGTTTTGGTGGTGGAAGTCAGATACTTAATCAGAATATTCAACCAGGCGATAATCCCCCTAGTGGTGTACAGGTTACTTCTTTAAATCAAGAAGTTGTTAAGATTAGGGAAGGAGAAAGGTTTGGAACAATGAAGTTTAAATTTTCAATAGAGAATGTTGGGAATGGAATTATTGTTGATGATCTAAATAATTGTTGGGAATATGAAAAGAGAAGAAGGGAAAAGGTTAGTTTTATAGTCAAAGGACCTTATCCTATTGTTTGTGAGGAAGGTACTGTTGTTTTAAGAGAGGGTAAGAGGACTGTTGATTGTACAATGACTGGAGTTGATGCTAGTAATCTAGGTCCTTTCCCAAGGGATTTAATTATAATCTTAGATGGATTTGCTTATTTAGAAGAGATTCCGCCTGTTACAATATGGCTAGATAAAGCTTACAGGTAATTTCTTTTTTTTGTATGATCCCTCATTTATAGTTTGTTCGAGAGTGATTCTAGATACAATCATGAGTCCTGAAATAATGGTGAAACTTAACGCATTTTCATATTTTCCTAAAATTATGTAATATGGAGTATAGGTTATAGCGGCACTTGCCATTATGTCGGCTAGATATTCCAGAGATCTAAAAAATTTATCTCTGTTATATAATCGGCTTTCTTTTGTAATTATATGTTCTAGAAGTTTAGGTTTTTTCATAAATCATTTAAGCAATATTTTTGTATATAAAAAGAGATAAGTCCTTTGTTTTAATGTTATTACTACTACTATCCTTTTAGAAAGTTTTAAATATGGTTTGTTACTTTTAAGTTGTAAGTAGGGGGTTAAAATGAACAGATTAGTAAAAAAATCATTAATGTTTTTTGTTGCTATTGTAATTGCTTTGTCTAGTGTTATTGATGTTTCTGCTTTTTATTATAACTATCGATATTATCCTGATATTGGTTATGATTCAGCTTCTTATTTGTATAATAATTATGACTATGGATTACCAGGATATAACAAAAGATACGATCCTTATGGTAATAGCGGAAGTTATTATGGCTACAATAATTATAATTTTAATTACAATTCTTATGAACAAAATTCAGTTAATATTAGAGTTGATAATGATGGGAGGTATAGATCATATCCTTATTATAGTTATTATTATACTTATCCTTATAATTATTATTCAGGATATAATAGGAATAGAGAGCCTTATTACAGCAAATATGATACTTATAGGTATAATGATTATGACTATTACAACAGCAGAAATTATGATTATAGATATTATTACTATAACTAAATATATTTTATAACTTCTATATCTTTAAATATTGTGAAAACTTATTTTAATTTTTAATGAACAAGGTAATTTACGAAGGTTATGCAAATGGTTTTTACTCTTTTCAAAACTTTTCTAATTTTTTAAAATCTTTACCTGAAGTGAACATTGTTCGCAGCAGAAATATCTCTGATATGGAAAATTATATTATTGCTCATTTAGGTGATGTGACTTTAGAGTATATTATCCCTATTTTAAATGGTTCTTTAGACAGGAGGTTAAATGTGGTTATAAGATTGTATGGTAGTGAATCTAAAATATGTGATGTTATAAACCGAGTTGAAGAAAGTGCTTTAAAATTTAGTGAAGGTTTAGAATGTAAGGTTTTAAATTAATTTATGGAATATAAATTTATATGCTTTATCTGCAATTACATAAACTATATCTTTTCCCATATCATAAATCTCTGAATCTAAATTTAAGTCTGACAATAAACTAAGTTTGATAGCATTGCCTTTGCTTGTTTTAATTTCATTCTAATTTAATAATTCCTTCTGTTCTTAATTTGTCAAATAATCTCTCTACTTTAAGAACATCGTTTTTTTCTCCTCTAGCTATAGTTATAGTGTGGCAATCAGTGTTTCCTTTTTCTATGGAATAATGGAATAGTCTGTCAACTAAACTTGGAACTATAATTGTACTTACAATATTAAATGGCGGATCACTTCTAGATCCAATAAAATATGAACAGCAATTATAACTATAATTTAAATAACCTTCTGTTATCGATGTAAAAGCAAGGCTGTTTTCTAACTTAGAGTTAATTGCATTACCATATTCTATCCTATCACAGAAAATTCCTTGCTTAAGTTTTCTTTTAAGATCCTTATCAAGGAAGATACCCATGTCTAATAAGAAATAGCCATCATTTTTAAAATGTTTTTCAAAATAAATTTCAAAACTTTCCATTTTGCACCTCCGAAATTCCTTCTTTTTTAATTTTATTATAACTTTTACATAGAAAGTTAAAGGATTATATTAATTTGATTAATATAT
>JACQNH010000053.1 GCA_016203175.1 Candidatus Woesearchaeota archaeon | reverse complement strand
TGCAATTCATTGAGGTCGCCTCCTTTTTCCTAATAATGGGTCGATCTTAACCCCCCAAAAATTTGCCCAATCAAACTTTTATCGAAAATTAGATAGATTTTAAGCTTATAAAACTAGCCACACTTAACCTGACGGTCTATGAAAAGCTAGATTCTTATACAAAAATAGCTTTAGAAGATTTTCTTAAAGGAAGCAAAGCCAATTATATACGTTTAACAAAAACAGACGATAAAATTAAAATCGAACTTTTAGATGTTGTTATGAGTGCTGGAAAGCCAATAATAACAAAAGAAGGATTTTTAATTTCAGGAAAAAAAGTATTTGAAGATGTATTAAAACCAGCACAAGAAGTGCCAACTAAAAGGGCAGAAGCTAGAAAAGAAATAATAAAAACTGAAGGATTTACAAAGGGAGGAATTAAGTATCTTAATTATTTATCAGCAGAGCCTAAAAAAGAGGGTTTACTTTTCTTTCATGGTTTTGGAGTAGATAGAACTGATTACGCAAAAGATGAATTTTTTGAAGAGCTAGCTTCTGCCGGATATCCTATTTACGTTTTCTTCTCACCAGGATTTGCAGGGAGTAAAGGCCAAAGAGGATACATTGACGAAAGGACAAGTAAACAAAGACTGGAAGAAGCTCACAACCTAGCTAAAGAAGAAGGGTTATCAAAGACAACCGACATATTCCACAGTTTTGCAACCGCAGAAGGAGCTAAATACCTAACCGAAAATGATCCAACAACCCTTGGAGTCAATTCTATAATCTTCATTGCTCCCTTCACCAATCTAGATGAAACACTAGAAAATCATCCTATCTTGAAAAAAATGTATGCCCTTGGTAGATATATGCCAAGATGGATGCCAGCACCATACCTATTCGCTAATGCCAAATACCATAGTAATAGGGGACCAAAAGTTGGTGCAAAAAAATGGGTTAAAGCAAGAGACGTAGAGTTCATTAAAGCTTTGAATAGCAAAGAATACATTCCAAAATTAGGTGTGCCAAAACTATACATGATCCCAGACGGAGATAGAATCATACCCCCCCTCCACCAAAGAAATTTAGCTAGTAAGAATGAGAAGATAATTAATATACCAAATAGTGGTCACAATGCAATGAATGACCAACCTCAAATTACTGCTACAGAAATTCTTAATTGGCTAAGTCAATCTAACTATCCCTAGCTTACGCAGCGAGATTCTTGCTTACAGAATTAAAAGAATTAGAAAAACTTTTCCAGGAGCATCATAAGTATTTTTACTAACCTTAACCTTGTTGAGCTTATTTTTCCTGTTCTAATTTCTCCAATAATTCCCTATCTTCCTTTATAGCAGGCGTAACAAAATTCTTAACAATATCAGCAGGTATCGCAAACCCTAATCCTTCAAAGCCTTTTATTTTCAATCTGTTTATCCCAACAATTTGACCTTGAATATTAGCTAACGGACCTCCAGAATTTCCAGGATTAATTGGAACATCAGTCTGGAATAAAGGATATGATACCCCATTTAATTCTCTATTCACCTGACTTATAATTCCCTCAGTTACAGAAAAACTTAAACCAGAAGGATTTCCTAAAGCAATAACTTTTTCTCCAACCTTTACCAATTTAACATTCGCAAAATCCATTGGCCTAAAATTCCCTTCAATTTTTAATAAAGCCAAATCTAATCTAGAATCTTTTTTAACCAACCTAACTGGGAATGTTCCTTGTTTATAAGTTATTATTGCTGCAGCAGTTACACCATCAATAACATGATGATTTGTAACTATATAACCCTCATTTGTTATTATAGCACCACTTCCTAACCCCAAATTTGTTTGTATGCTCACAACAGATTCCAAAGTTTCTTCAATGATGCTTGAGAAATCTTTAGTTGTTATTTGAATATCTTTTAAGCCTTTACCCAATTTTTCACTTTCCACCTCTAATTTTTGAATAGAGGTTGTAAATTGTGTTGCACTTTTCTTAAACTCCTCTTCCACACCCCCAATTTTTTCACCAACATTCTCAAAACTCTTTTCTGTATTAGACTTAAATTCATTAAAACTGCTTTGAAAATTATTAAATTTATCATAAGAATACTTGCTAAAATATCCTAAATAACCAATCAAAATTATCTGTAACACAAAAAGAAATATTAACCATTTTTTAGTATCGTCTTCCATAAATTCTCTATTATTCAATTATTTATAAAGTTAATTCAAATTAGAAATAATTATAAATAAGACTAATCATAAAGAAATAATGAACAGAAAAGGAACCTTAGCAACAAAGTTTAGTATAAGAATACTTGGCGCAATAATAGGAGCAATAGGATTTTTTCTATTAGCTTATCAAAAATCAATCATGGGCACAGCATTAATAGGTATAGGTTCTTTATTAATCGCAGTAGGTGAATCATAATGGCTGGTTTAGAATTAATTGGGATCATATTAGTCGTCGTTGCAATAGTTTATGCTTTTTATAAGAAAAAAGATAAAATGGCATTAGCCCTAATTATAGTTCTTCTAGTTCTCTTATATTTATTAGGCTACTTAACCCCCGTTAAAATTTAATTAGAATTCATAAACCTTAAAAACATTCTTTAAACAAAATTTAAAATGGTCCAAAAAATACTTTTCATTCCTTTAATAATTAGTTTTTTAACAACCTTAATAGCAATTCCCTTCTGGATTAAAAGAGCCAAAAAGGCAGTTTTAGTCGGAAAAGATATGCATAAGTTAGACAAAAGGCAGGTTGCTGAAATTGGCGGTATCCCAGTTATCTTTGGTTTTATATTGGGCTTATTATCTTATATTGCATTATCAACCTTTTATTTCAAAAATCTATCTAGAAGCCTAGAAATTATGGCACTATTATCAGCAGTTTTAATCATCGCTTTAATGGGTTTAATTGATGACATCTTAGGATGGAAAATTGGTTTACGTCAATATCAAAAACCATTATTCACTTTATTAGGCGCTTTACCAATTATTGTTATTAATGCAGGACACTCAAGAATGGTTTTACCCTTTATAGGCCCAGTAGATTTTGGTTTATTATATCCATTTTTATTAATTCCATTAGGTATTGTTGGTGCCTCAAACGGATTTAATATGATTGGCGGCTATAATGGTCTAGAATCTGGTTTAGGAATTATTATTCTTTCCACTCTAGGATTTATTGCGTGGAAAGCAGGAGTTTCATGGATGGCTGTTATCGCTTTAGTAATGGTTTTTGCTTTACTTGCATTCTACTTTTTTAATAGATATCCTTCAAAAATCTTCCCAGGTAATATGCTTACATATTCAGTTGGGGCATTAATAGCCTGCATAGCAATCTTAGTAAATACAGAAAAAGCAGCCTTAATTTTATTTATTCCATACTTCATAGAATTAATTTTAAAACTAAGAGGAAAATTACAAATTGAATCCTTTGCTACATTAGATAAAGAAGGCAATTTAATAGTCCCACAAAAAAAACTTTATGGTATAGAACATTTAACAATTTTATTGCTTTCTAAAGTTAAAAATAAAGTTACAGAATTAAATGTTGTTCTTTCAATTTATTCTTTTGAAATTGTTTTAGCTTTAGTTGCAGTTTTAATAAGATAGTAACATTTTAAAAGGCAATTAACATCAAAGATTTATGAAAAAAAGAGTTGTAAGTTTAATTGCCATATTTATTTATTTTATCCTATATTTATTTATTTTATCCTTGATCAGTCATTTTGTTATTTCTCAAGAAGAGGAAGAAGCTGCAATTGTTAAAGAGACAGTTACTCGTGAAGAATTAACTCCCCCACAATCACCAAAAACCACAGAAGAAAGCACAAAAAAAGTAACTTTATTCGAAAACAAGCAGTTTAATAAAAACTATTACCCTAATTTCAAGGATACAAAGATAGAAGGAGAGTTCGAAATTAAAAGGACGAGAGATAAAAGCTTAGAAATTACAAGAGAAGCACCTAAAAAATTCTTAGAAAAAGGAAAAAAAGCAACAATAAAAATCAAGGAAGATCTCACCGAAGGGATAAAAAATCTAAATCTCGAAAAAACTTCAGAAGGAGAATTTTTAATAATAGAATTTACACCAGGTGAATTCCAAGCTACAGAGAAATTAAAAGGTAAAATTTTAAAATTACCAATTACAATAGGCGAAGATATAAACATTGATTCTAAAGGAAAAAAAGTAATCGTTACTTGGAGTCCAAATTCAAAAAAATATATAAAAGCCAGAACAAAAGATGGAAAATTTGTTAAAACCAAAGATGAAGAGTTTGTTGTATCTCAAGAACTTGCCTTAAATGAAGAAAGCTTAAAAAAAATTTCAAAAAGTGCCATAGGTGAAGAAAAAACATTTTTAGATTTAAGCAAAATAAACCTTAAACATACATCATCAACCCGATCACTCGATATTATCATAGACGATGACTCTACAATAACTTTGTTAAATAAAAATAAATTATCTAAAAAAGAGAAAGAATTCATAGACAGAACCATTGAAGGATTTAAGGGTAAAGTAACAATTTCAAGCTATAGGGACTATAATGATAGAGGGAAAGCAAAAATTAAAATTTTAGAAACAGGAAAAGATGCAAAAGTCGAAACAATTGCAGGCGTTTTTTCATTAACTCCGATATCTAATAATAAAGGTGAAAGAAATTTAAATGATATTAAAACAGGAAATGTAAGAAAAGAATATACTATCCCAGACATAATTAGACCCACTTTAGATACACCAATAATCTTTTTAAATGATTTAGAAACTAACGAAAGAAAAGTTGGTTATGGAAATCTTAATACAGGATCATTTATTAGAGAAGGGGGCACATTAGTACAATTTATTGCAACTAAGTTCGATGAAGAAGGAAAACCAACAAAATGGGAAAAAGTAACACTTTCTGGAACAAAAATTACTAGAGAAGATTTTACCGATATAAATCTTTATAGATCCAATATAGAAAATTTACAGGAAGAAGAAATATCAGAAGAAAAAACAGAAGAGATAAAAGATAAGTACACAGAAAATTTAGATAAAAAGGAAACCCCAGCGTCAGAAAATAGTGTGAGGAGAATATTTGGATTTCCAGCTACTTATGGAAGGGGAGAGCTTAAGCAATTTAATGATGGAAGATATGGTATGGAATTTGAAAAAGACAAAAGAGAGGTTATAGAAGCACTAAGAAATGATTTTAATATAAATGAGATACAAAAAGAAACAATAAAATTTATACAACATGAAGAAGAAGGAAATGTAAAATGGAAAGTAAGATTCACCAATAAAAATGATAATAATATCGTAGAAGAGGATATTAAAAATGTAGATGATTATCGAGATTTAAAATACTATATAACAGACTAAACATTCAGTTATTTTTCAATTATAATAGAAAAGTAACAGAATACTACCTTAAAGAAGAATAAAGATCATCTAGGTAAACAATGAGTATAATACTTTATTCCATCTTCAAATCTAAAACTTATTAAAGGTAAAAACATTCCATTCTCACTAGAAAAAGTATAAAGACTATAATCCTCTAAATTACCCTCAAAATCCTTATCAATCTTGTCAGCAGTAGTCTCAAGCCTCTGTCTTTTTTTACCATACTCAATCCAACTATGCTCGCTAATAACCTTTCCATTCTTATCAACCTCAACACCCAAAACAATGCTCACTTTATCATTTAAATCAGGCCTATTTAACAAATCACAAATTGCATAAAAATTATTTGCAGTTCCATAACAATAATCAGTACAATCCCCCCTACCTTCATTTAAATGCAAAATAAAATCACTAAAAGTTTGCCCTTCAACAAAACCCTCAGTTTTTAATTTTTTATGTGTCAAAATTAAAGAATAACTTAATATTCCTTCTAACAATCCATAATCCCCAAAATTCTCTAACTCCTTAAACAGTCTATCATTTTTATCTAATCCAAAAATTTTAGAAATTCTCTCTGGTCTGATTAAATCCTCCAAAAAAGTAGCAGTATAAAAAGAAGTAAAAAATGCACCTCTATTAAAATTTTCAGGAATTGCACATTCTTTAAAATTTTCATATCCACAAGTCGCCTCATTTTGTATCTTATAATTTAAAGAATCTCTTGGATTAGGTAAATTATACTTACTTAAAAATTCTTTATTAACTAAAACTCCATCCTCAATCAAAGCCTTTTTCCATAAAAGAAAAGGACTTTCGCCTTCTTTCAAAACAATTCTTTTAGGTTCAGTTTTCGCAATAGTTTCAGTTTTTGTAGGTTCATTTTCAAATTTAACATCTATAGAATTGATATTACTAATCGTTGTACATCCAGATAATAAAGTAAATAAACCTAATTTTAAAAATTCCCTTCTATTTATATTTTTAAATCCATTAATCATTTTAAAATGCAGCAAAATTTACTATTTAAAGCTTTCTAAAATTAACTACTTCAAAGTTAATAAAAAACGCAGAAATGCAGAAAAAGTACCCTATTTATCATGTTAAAAAAATAAAAGATTTAAACCCTATATTTTACCATATTAAATAAAATTACCATATTAAAAAAGAAAGCTTTAAATAAACAATATTTTAACAAATTAATATGACGACAAAACATAATCTAAAAGAAAGTTTTAAGGAGTTTATAGAAAGAGCAATAGACGAAGAAAAGAAGTCAAGATTTAAATTAGCAGTTACAGCATATTTCAAAGCGATAACTCAAATTTGTGACCTAATTATTCTAAGAAAAAGAGGATATACTCCACAAAGCCATTCAGAAATATTTAGATTATTAGAAAAAGAATTTGCAGTTATTTACACTTCTGTCGACAGTATTTTCAAAACATATCAAGATACATATTCTATCCCTTTAAGAAAAGAATCTTGTAAAATAATAAAAAATGAAATCAAAAATATTATCAGAAATGGAGAATTATCTGAAGAGTTCAAAGAAACTTTATCAAAATTATAAAGATAAAATAATTGATATTGTATTATTTGGTTCTTCAGTAAAAGGAAAATATAGTCCAGCAGATATTGATATAGCAATTATTCTAAAAAATGTAAAAGAATCTGAATTTATTATTTTAATTAAAAAATTTAATATATATTTTTATAAT
>JACQNH010000043.1 GCA_016203175.1 Candidatus Woesearchaeota archaeon | reverse complement strand
ATAATTCTACCAGTCGGGAGTGGCGAAGCATTTGTAGGCTTCTACAATGGGATTAAGAAATATAGATTAAAGACAAAATTGATTGGTGTAGGAGTAAAATACCGACGGCAAAGTTTTGCAGACAAACTTCATACTCCATGGACACCATATAAATCAAAAATCCAATCAATTTTGAAAGAGGAACATAGGATAATCAAATTGGATGAAGAAGAAATAAAAGAAGCCTACAAACTATACAAAGACAAGTTTGATATCGAACCTTCAAGTGCAGTAGTTTTTGGGGTGTTGCCTAAATCAAAATTCAAGAAAGAAGATAAAATTATCCTCATTAATTCTGGAAAAGGAATATATAGGCGGGCGTAGGGCAATTTCACTTAACATCGCGATTTACCGAAGTTGGACGCCCTCGAAAATTTTTCCCTCGCGTAGCAGAGCTGGAAAAATTTTCAGAGATGGGGCAAAATTTGGACGGAGAAACCTGCAAGGTTTCGTAGTCGGTAAATCGCTGTTATATTCTTCCGTTAGGGATTGATTTTTAGTGCAACGTTCGGCGAAGCCCAAAAAATCAAAGTCGTCGTGTCTATATTTTTGTTTTTTTAGGGGGTTGCCGCCGTTTGATTGATGTAACTACTTTATAATAGAAAGCTTTAAAAAAGTCTCTATCAATTCTAAGTTTTATGAGCGATAAAGTTAAAGGATTAAATGTAAGAGAATTATTGAAAAACACATATTCTAGATTATCTGAAAGACATAATCCTCAAGAGATTGTTATTCCAAATAGAGCTTTAGCAGAAATTGCAAATGATTCTGATTGGCATAGAACAAGAGTTGGATATATGGGTTATGAAAGTGCAGAATATAGACTAAATAAAGATATGCCAAGAGAGAAATTTTTAGCAATAGCAGGACTTCAGGAACTAATTGAAAAATACTTGAAATAATTCTTTTTCGGTTCTGAGCGATTGGACTTAACGTATCGGCTTATGCGAAGTTGTCCGTTAGGACAATTTGGGTGAACGAACCTGCAAGGTGAGTGAACCACATAAGCCGTGTTATACGATGCGAGGACGAAGTCCGAGAGTGCAACGGCACGAGGATTTTCGTAGAAAATCCGAAGCGTTGGGCGGAGGGGCGCTATTTCAGAACTTTGTAATGTAATTGTATTGTATTTTTAGACAAACTTTTAGTTTCTATCAATTCTAATTTTGCGTCAAAGTCATTTTCTGAAAATAATTTTATTCCTTTGCCAAAGACCAAAGGCTCAACATCAAGATAAATTTCATCAATCAATTTTTCTTTCATAAAAGATGAGTTGAGCATTCCGCCACCAGCAATAAGGGCTTTGGCAAAGCTCTTTTCTTTTAATATTTTCAGAGCTTCTTTTGGCGATTTGGCAATAGCAAAATTAGAATTATGAGCAAAATCTTCTCTTGAAACTACAACTGTAAATGGATTTCCAATTTTACTAAATTCGTCATCTTTTTTCATAATCTCATAAGTATTTCTGCCAATAACAATATTTTTTATCTCTTTGACGAATTTAGAGAAACTCTGCCATTCCTCATCAGACCAAGGAGTTTCATTATTTTCTTTGGCAATATAACCATTTACAGTTGTTGCCATGTATAATATGACTTGCATAATAATAGAAGATTTTGCGAATTTATTAAAGCTTGTCTTTTTGCGCCCAGTAGCCCAATGTCGTATAACATCTATTACATCTACTTTCTTTGTAGTTTTTTCATTATATTTTAGAGCTTTATATACTTAATAGGCTGTTTTGTTGTATTTTCTTGAAAACTTAGTGATTTTTACGGAAAATTAGTAGAGCATTAAATAAACCAGTAAATCTATAAGTTCTTGTATGGATTATATAAATAATCAGTGGGAAAAAGAAAGATGTATTAAAGAAGTAACTAATTTATGTGTTTTGAAGGGATTTAGCAGGGTTACTATCAAAACTTACTTATTTTGGATTGGAAAATACATTGATTTTGTTAACAAAAATAGGCTTAATATGGATTTCAACTCAATTAAATACTACTTATTATCAAGAGAATTGTCAATAAATTCTTCAAGGTTACAGTATGCTGCGATAAAATTTTTCTTTTGTGATATATTAAAAAGGCCATTTACAAAAGAGGATATTCCTATAAAGAAAAAAGAAAAGAGCTTACCAAAAGTATTGTCAAAAGAGCAAATTAAAACCTTAATAGCTTCAACTAAAAATATAAAGCATAAAATTGCAATAAAATTGTTGTATTCAACAGGATTAAGGTTGAGTGAACTTTTGAATCTTAAAAGATCTGATATTGATTTTGAAAAGAATATAGTTTATGTAAGACGAGGAAAGGGAAAAAAAGACAGAGTAACAATTATTTCGGATTCTTTGAAAATGGATCTTCTTAAGTATTATAGCAATTGTAGTTTTGAGACAGAGTATATTTTAGAGGGGAGAAATGGGAAGTATTCAAAAAAATCAATACAGAAAATACTTAAAATAGGCGGAAGAAAGATTGGTATTGAAGTACATCCACATATGCTAAGACATTCTTTTGCAACGCATTTATTAGAGGCTGGAACAGATATAAGGTATATACAAAAACTATTAGGGCATTCTGACCTGAAAACTACTGAGATATATACAAAGGTTTCAAATAGAGATTTAAGTAAAATTAAGAATCCACTCGATTATATTTAATTTTTCTTTAAATTAATTTTAGCTAAAACCATATTGTGTATTCTTTTTAAAAATTCTTGTTTGACTAAAATCGAAAGGTTTAAATATTAATGTTAATATAAATATTAAAAATAATAATGGAGGATAAAATGACAAACCTATCTGTTTCAATTCCGGACAAATTAAAGGAGAGAATGGTAGACTTGGAAGAAATTAATTGGTCTGCTGTGGCTAGAAAGGCCTTTGAAGAGAAGATAAAGGAAATAGAACTATTAAAAAAAATAGCTAGCAAGAGTAAGCTTACTGAAAAAGATGTTAGAGAGATATCACGCAAGATTAATGGGGAGATGGCGAGAAAGTTTAGGAGCATGTGATAATGCAGATTGTTATTGATACAAATGTAATTTTAGCAATGTTAGCGGTTCCTGGTAAACCCCTAGATGTTTTCTTTAATGATAAATTGAATATTTTTGCTCCAAGGCTTCTTTTTGAAGAATTAGAGAACAATAAACTGGAGATTATCGAGAAATCTAGATTAACTGAAGAAGAGTTTGATTGGTTGTATATGATTTTGAAGCATAATATTGTTGTGTTCAGCGAAGAGGATTTCCTTAGTTACAGGGAAGAAGCTGATAAAATCTGTCCTGATCCAAAAGATATAGTTTATTTTGCTTTAGCCCTATATCTGAGATGTCCAATTTGGTCAAATGATAAAAAGCTAAAAGAACAAAATGAAGTTAGGATATACGCAACGCACGAACTAATAGAAATGCTAAAATTAATCTAATTTTTCTTTAAATTAATTTTAGCTAAAACCATATTGTGCATTCTTTTTAAAAATTCCTGCTTTGATTCTGCTTTTAAAATATCTGAAATTCCTTGTGATACTAAATTGAAAGCAAAAGGAGAAGGTATTAAGGTAAATTTTTCTTTTAGTTCTATTTTGTTTTCTTCTATTTGTTTTAAGACTAAAGCAGTATTTTGAATGTCCATTAAATCCTCTAAAACTTCTCTTCTTGCTTCTTTTAAAATTGGGAAATTATTTGAAATTCTTTTAACTGCCGACATTAAAATCATTGATGATACTTGTTGTCTTCCAACATACTTTCTTTTACCTTTATACTCTCGTAAAATCATATAAGCACGACCTGCACAATGTCTGAATCTTCTTTTTAGAATTTCAGTTTTGTCTATTGCTCTTTCTGCTACTTTTGTTAAATTTTCAGTTTTTAATAATCTTAAAGCCTGCATTATTTTTATTGGTTTTCTTGCTGATAAGTAAAATCCATTATCATTTATACCTACCTCTACGTCTAGATGTTGTGTTTTTAAAATTATATAAGCTAAGCATCTTGATAAGCAATCATTAACTCTTCTACCATATAAAGAATGGAATATTGTAAATGTTTTTCCATGTTCATCTTTGTAGTTTTCAATAATTAACTTTTTTTCATTGGGAATTTCTAAAAATTTATATTGTTCTAGGAAATAATCATAAATTGCTTCTGCAGGTACTTCATTTAGATAAAGATATTCTTTTATAAAATCTATAACTTCTTGTTTTGGTTTTTTAATTTTTTCTAGCATTAATTTTCTGAACTTTTGAATATCTAAGGCTAAATCAAATGATAAGGGCAGCATTTCTGAAAACCAAGAAGGAACTGTAGGTGTTTTTCCTGGAACTGGTAAAACTTCTGCGGACATTCCTCGTGCAAATAAAAATTGATATGTGTTACCGCCTAAAACAAATATGTCACCACGTTCTAATTTTTCTAAGAAACTTTCGTCTATTGTTCCAATATAATTGTTTTTATATTTTACTTTTACACCACTTTGATCTGGGATTGTGCCAATATTAGTCATGTAAATTACTCTTGTCATTTTTCCTCTTTTACCTATTTTACCTTCATTAAACCAAATCCTTGCATAAACATGGCGGTCTTCTAAAGAAGAGTATTCTCCTGCTAAATATTTTATAACTTCTAAGAAATCGTATTTTGATAAATCTTTATAACAATAAGATTGTTTTATCATTAAATACAATTCTTCTACGTCAATTGCTTCATTTATTGCGATACCAATAATTTGTTGTGCTAAAACGTCTAAACAATTTTCTGGTATATGGACTTTGTCGATTTTTCTTTCTATAGCTGATTTAAGCATTACTGAACATTCGACTAAATCATCCCTGTCTAACACTATTAATCTTCCTTTTGTTGTATCATGCAGCTTATGTCCTGCTCTACCTGTTCTTTGACTTAATCTAGCTACTGATTTTGGAGATCCTAAACAAATAACTAAATCAATGTAACCAATATCGATTCCTAATTCTAATGAAGTACTTGATACACAAACTTTAAGCTTACCTTTTCTTAGGTCATCTTCAATTTTAAATCTATGTTCTTTACTTAATGAACCATGATGGGCTCCAATTAAAGAAATTTGTTTATTTGTTCCATCTTCTATTGCTATATAATTTTTAGGAAATCTTTCTTTTAAATGGTGAACAACTCTTTCTGTACTTGCTCTTGTGTTTGTAAATATTAAAGTGGTTTTGTGTTGTTGTATTAAAGAATCTATTAATTTGTACATGTCTTTGGATAAATTTTCAAATGTTATATTAATAAGATCTTTTGAGGGTGTTAAAACATTTAGATCAGATTTTTTTAATCCCGATATATCTATAATTTTACAATCCCTATTTGTACCTACTAAGAATTGTGCTATCTTATCCAGGGGTGCAATTGTGGCACTTAAACCGATTCTGCACATTCCAGGAGACATTTTTTGTAATCTTTCTAAGGAGACTGATAAATGAACGCCTCTTTTATTTTCTGCCAAGGAATGAGTCTCATCTATGATACAATAGGCAACTTTATTTAAATGCTGAATAAATTTTGGTGAGGATAATGATAAGGCTAATGATTCTGGGGTTGTAATTAAAATATGTGGCGGTTTCTTTAGCATCTTTGATCTTTCTGCTATTGTGGTATCTCCTGTTCTAACTCCAACCCTTATCCCTAATTTTTTACCTGCAATTTTTTCAATTTCTTCTAAAGGGTTAAGTAAGTTAACTTTAATATCGTAATTAAGTGCCTTTAAGGGAGAAATGTAAACGCAGTGAATTCTGTCTTCTAGCAAATTCTTTTGTGATAAGTCAATTAGTTCATTTAAGATTGCTAAAAAAGAAGTCAAAGTATTATGTAAATAAATTCCACCATAGCCACCTATGAAATTTCTTGTTTTTGGCACTGTTAAATCTATTAACTTTCCATTATATTTCTGTTTCTTAATCTCTTTGATTTTTAACCAACAAATATTCTTGTTCAGTAATGTCTCAATTTCTCTTAAGAGGTTGTCTACAAGTAGGTTTCCTTTGAATTTTAAGATTTTCTTTTTTAAATGGAGTAGGGCTGTTTCTGTCAAATATCCTGTTCTTCTTGCAACATCATATGGGTTGTTTAACTCTCTTTTAAAATGCTTATCGTCTTTATACAAATAAGATAAAGCCCTAATTTTTTTGTAATTAAATAAATGTTTAGATATACCTTCGCCACTTGTTTTATTTTTAAGATGTAATTTAATAGATTCCTTATGTGTGTGTTCTATACCTATGATATCTAAGAACTTTTTTAGATGCCTTATTTTTCTTATTGTTAGGCAATAGTAAACCCTTTTTGTTTTATTCTTAGTATTCGTAGCATATTTTTTTCTTTTGCTTATGGATGGGAATATACCTAAAGACAAAAGTAAATAATTTATTGTTTCTATTTTATTTTTATTTGCTTGCCATAAGTTGATCTCCCTGCCGTTTTTTCCGATATCAGCCTCTAATGAGAAGAATACATTAAGAAAATTTGTTTTTATATCTTTTTTGCAATTCAATATCCAATCGGGAAATGGTACCATCCTACCACGCCCCTTTTTTAGATTTATTAAATCACATAAAAAGTAACAAAATAGTGATGAATATATAGCGTAGTCTTTATAGTTTTTCTTTTTAAATTTTATACTAAAAATTTTATTGGCTGTACTGAAAAATTCCTTTAATAGTTGCATTCTATTCATTTGAGATATTAACAGGTGCGTTCCTTTTTGATAATCCCCTATGAGCCCCTCAGCCAGGATAAAACTAATCCATCTCGCTAAGGGAATATTTAACCTCCTTGGGTATCTAAAAGAAAAAAATTGTGTAGCTCGGTTTTTAAAGATAATCTGATTTTTTCTGAATTTTATCTTTTTACATTCTTTCTTGAATAAGGTAAACAACTCTTTCTTTTTATGTTCAGATCTTTTGTTAAAAATTTTGAAGACGCTACTTAGGTGTGTGTTTAACTTTCTTGCTAGTTTATTGAAGGAGTTTTGTGTTAAAACTCTTAATTTATAATAGTCTTTTTTCTTTAACTTATCAAATATCGAGAAGTTACTAGTTTTTCTTTTTAATTTTTGGTATTCTTTGTAATCTATGACTGTTTCAGCTTTTTTCTTTAGATTTATTAATGCTTTTTTATAATCTAAAACTATTTCCCTTTCTGGCAAATAGACTTTTTTAGGGCAAGCTATTTTATCTTTTTTATTTACATTCTTTGCTTTAATCCATCTTTCGCCACCTTCTTTTTCTACAAGGAGTGGATGTTCTGGGCTGAGTCTGATTTCTCTTCCATATTCTGTTTTTATCTTATATATGTCTCCTTTGTATTCTTCGAAGAAGAGATGAGCTCTACTTTTTTTAATATCGTTTTTATTCAGTGAATAGGTATTAAGATCATTTATCTTATATAACTTACCGGTTTTATCGACTTTTGCTATTAATTTTCCATTTTTTGATAAATTTATTAGATCGTATCCCGTTAAAATTCTAGCATTTCCATTCAAGTTTAATAATACATTAGATTCAGGTGTGATACATTTACCAGTACCTGTTTGAGCTGAGACTAAGATATTTTGTCTTTTATGAACTTCTGAAACACCATATAGTTGTGGTAGGGAAAATTCTTTAAATTTATTGAAAAACCAGGTTCTAACTAGTGGAATTAATAGTTCTTTAACCACTTCGGGGGTGTCTGGTTGTTCTTTGTAGGTTATCATTTATAGATTATGAATGCAAAAATTTATAATCTTATTGAGGTAATAATAGCTGTTGTTTATATATCTCACGCGTCTCTGAAAAATTTTTAACAGTGCAAAAAATTCTTTAAAATTTTAATCTTATAGACCATATAAATGAAAGTTACATTGTCATAACTATTCTTTAATTATTGTTTGATCTCTATCTGGACCAACTGAAATCATTCTTACATCTGTTCCAGTCGTAAACTCTATAAAACTGATAATTCTTCTAAGTTTATGAGGTACTGCACTGTATTGTTTAATTCCACTTATATCTGATTTCCAGCCTGAAAATTCTATATATATAGGTTTACAATGTTCAAGAACTTCTGAATGAACGTTAGCAACAGTTATTATATCTCCAGTTTTTAATGTTTCATTGCCATTGTTGTAATTTGGTCCTTCATAAACATACCCTGTACAAATTTTAATTTTATCACAATCATTTAATACATCAACTTTACTTAAAACTATGTTAGGACCATTTATTATTGTAGAATATCTTAGCAAAGGTAAATCCAGCCAACCAGTTCTTCTTGGTCTTCCAGTTGTTGCACCATATTCTTTACCTGTAAATCTTATACCGATTCCTTGTTCGAATTCATTAAGACTATTAACATTTGCATTTTTGTATAGATCTTCTTCGTCTTTTTTTCTATGGGTTTTACACCATTCTGCTGATTTAGTGCCGCCTAATTCTGTTGGGAATGGACCTTCTCCAACTCTTGTCATATAAAATGCTTTTACGATTCCTAATGTAAAATCTATTTCACTAGTGTGTAAACCAGTTCCTTTTGCAAGACCATCAATTGAACAATCTGAGGAGGTAACAAATGGGTAACTACCATGATCTATACTTAATAAATGGCCTTGGGCGCCTTCTAAAAGAATTTTTTTGGAGCCTAAAGATGATTTAAGGATTAATTCTGTATTTGAAATCATTTCTTTGAAAAATTTTCCATATTCCCTGTAAACGTCAGTAATTATGTCTATATTTAAAATATTATTCATATCATAAAATATACCATTGCCTAGATCTTTTTGATGTAAAACTTCTTTTATTTTTTCTGGATCTTTGCTTTTTAATAATATTAAGTTATGTTCAAGATTTGCTTTTAATTTTTTAACAAAAATGTCTGGGTTTAACATGTCATTGACTATTAAACCCCTTCTACCAATATGATCTTCGTATAATGGGCCTATACCTTTTCCAGTTGTTCCTATTTTTGTTTGTCCTTCTGCACTATTTACAAGTCTATCTAAAATTAAGTGATGAGGAAGGACTAACTTCGCATTTAAAGAGATCATTAGGTGGTTATGTGTTAATCCTTCAGCTACAAGAAGTTCAAGTTCCTTTTTCATTATAAAAGGATCAAAAGCTACTCCATTGCCTATAATGTTTATTTTTTCTTTAGAATCATAAATTATTCCTGATGGGACTAGGTGGAAAACATATTGTTTGTCATTTATTACTATTGTATGACCTGCATTTGCTCCGCCTGTTCCTCTTGCTATAATATCTGCCCATTCTGAGAAATAATCAACAAATTTTCCTTTACCTGTGTCTCCCCATTGATTACAAACAATTGCTAGAACATTTATGTTCTTTAATAAATTGTCTAATGACATTTTTATGCTCCCTCACTTTTATAATTTGGTGGATCTTTTGTTATTAAAATATCATGTGGATGTGATTCTCTTTGTCCTGCGGAAGAAAAATATAGAAAATCAGCTTTTTCTCTTAATTCATTAATGTTTTTGGCACCAACATAGCCCATACCTTTTTTTAAACCCCCTACATATTGAAATAAAATATCTTTTAATTCGCCTTTGTATGGAACTAAACCTTCTACACCTTCTGGAACTAATTCTTTTTTAACACCATACCTTTCTCTTGATCCTCTATTTGTTGTCATAGCTGCTAATGATCCCATGCCTCTATAAGATTTCCATTGACGCCCTTCTAAAAACACTATTTCCCCAGGTGCTTCTTTTGTTCCTGCTAACATGCTCCCCATCATAACTGAGTTAGCTCCTGTACCAATAGCAACTGGAATATCTCCGGAGTATCTTAATCCACCATCTGCACATAACGGAATATTATATTCGTCACAAATTTTAGAACAATTATAGACTGCAGTTACTTGAGGACAGCCTATGCCTGCGATAATTCTTGTTGTGCATATGGAACCTGGTCCTTGTCCAACTTTTATTCCGTCTGCTCCTGCTTTTATTAATCTTTCTGCTGATTCTGGTTCTGAAATGTTTCCAGTGACAACATCTAGTTCGGGATAAAATTTTTTAATTTCTTTTAAGGTTTCAATTACTGATTTTGAATCCCCATGAGCAGTATCAATAATGACAACATCAATGTGTTCTTTAATTAATTTTTCTAAACGTGCAATTGCATCGTCATATACGCCAATTGCTGCACCAACTCTTAATTGACCCTTGGTATCAATATTATAATTTTTTGAACTTCCTGTAATAATTCTTTTGACATCACTAAATACATACAATCCTACAAGATTACTATCTTTATCTATCAATGGAAGGGCTTTCTTTTTTTCTTTTACCATAATTTTATAAGCTTCTTGTATGTTTATCCCTTGATGTGCAGTAATTAGTTGTCGTGTCATAACTTCTTTTGCGTATAATTCGGTATTATTGCAGAAATCGAAGTCATTTTCTGTTAAAATACCAACTAATTTTCCTTCTGAATTTATAACAGGAAAAGTATGAAATGTATATCCTCTTTCTTCTCTTTTTTTTAGGATTTCTTCTATTTTTTCATTTTCATTAGCACATATTGGTTTTTCAATTAGACCATTAAGATGATATTTTACTCTTGCAACTTCATTTTTTTGTTCTTCAGGTGTTAGGTTTTTATGAATTATTCCAAGACCCCCTAGTTTTGCTATTTCTATTGCTAGTTCATGTTCTGTAACAGTGTCCATAGCTGCACTGACTATTGGAATTTTTAATGGAATGTTTCTAGAAAATAATGATTCTAGGGATACTTCTTCTGGCATTACTTCTGTGTAACCTGTTTTTAATCTTACATCGTCAAAGGTTAGTGCTAGACCAATATTTTCCATTTTATTAAAAAATTCATCTTTTAGTAAAGACATTCTAGGCATAAATTTTTGATGTTTATTTTCTATAAAAATCTTGTTGTGTCCTAAATTAGTAATGAATATTAATACTATAATTCACTTGTTGATTATTGATAATTGCCGAAGGTACTAATTTTTTAAAGCAGGAAGGTCTACTATTTGAATAGTAACTTAATAATAGTAAAAATAGATAATTTTATAAATGGATTAAATATCCTAATAGAGTATGGGAACCGAAAAAGATATATTGGGCAAAGGATTAACTTATGATATGGAAGATGGAGATGAATCTAAATATGATTTACCAAAAAGAGAAGATGCTTCTAGTTTAGAATATAGAGATTTTTTAAAAATAATCAAGACAGGAAAGCCTTATTTTGATACTTATGTTGAATCACTTTCTCAAGAAATGCAATCCTTAAATCCATTAAGAAGAAAGCAAACTAAATCTTTTAACTATAAAGATAAATTGGCGGGTTGTATTTTGGGATTTGCAATAGGGGATTCAATGGGAGCGCCTTTAGAATTCTCAAAAAATCCTGGTAAAATTATTGATTATCTCCCTTCACCAAGAAAAGGTTTAAAACAGGGGCAATTTACTGATGACACACAGCATCTTATCCTTGGATTGGAATCACTAATAGAATTCAATGGTGATTTAAATCTGCAAGATCAAGCAGATAGATTAATTCAATGGTATACCTCAGGAAATGCAAGATCAATAGGAAGAACAACAAGAAAAGCAATAGAAAATCTTTTATCTGGAATTGATTATCATCATTCTGGCGTAGATAGTATAAATAATTGTGGTTCTTTAGCTATTCCTCGATTAATTCCTATTTCATTAATGTCTTCTATGAATAGAAAAGATCACAAAATCCAGAGGGCAGATATTAGATCTATTTTATCAATAACCCATGCACATAGGAATGTTACAAATATGGGGGAGTTATTTAATTATTTTATACAAGAAATTATGCAAGGAAAGAGCACTGAAGAAACTCTTGATATGATTCTTTTTGAAAATCAATTGCTTAATAAGAGAATTAGAAATAAGTTGTCTAAAGTAAGGGATTTGGTTGAATCTGATAAAACCCCAATAATTGCAATTGAAGAAATTGGTAATAGTGGTTTTGTAGAAGATGTTGTTTTTTCTTCAATTTATGGTGTATTGAAAGGTGATGATTTTAGAGAAGCCATATTGATCTCTGCCAATAATTGTGGGGATACTGATTCACGTGCAGCATTTTCCGGTGCTTTATTTGGATTAGATATTGGCGAATCCAATATCCCTTCTGACTTAAAGGATAGACTAGAAAAGAGGGAGGAGTTGGAAAAAATGGCCAAACAACTTTTTTATTTTAAAAAATAATTATTTTTTTCTGATAACTTTTACTAGAGGAACTTTTTTTTCTACAATGATATTTTTGTAATTACCAAAGCTCTCTATCTTAGAATCTTTTTCAATTTGAAAAAAAATCATATTTCTTTGCCTTGTACCAACATCAATTCCATGTTTGTCTCTAAGATAATCTTGTCTTTTCTGAGAACTCCATTTTGGATTTAATGTTTTCCCATTTTTTAGTAAGTATCCATCCTGAATAAGTTTAATCCTGGGGATAACGGAAAATAACGGTCCCCTAGAAGGATTAACCTTAACTTCATCAAAAGGCAAAAATCCAATACTTTCTTCTTCAGGCCATAATGTATCTCTTTCATTCTCGAATCTTACATATACTATATCAGAAAAATCTGAGGATTTTGCTTCGTCAATCCTTTTTGGGTCCATATAAGCTAATTTATCCTTAAGAAAATTATACACATTTGCAAATTGTTTTAATCTTTTATCGAGATCCTTCCTATTAGTATTTGGAGATAAAGCTTCAATAAATCTCTTATATTGAAATCTTTCTTGCTCAGTTGAATCTGAATAAAGTCTTAATAAATCTGAAAAGTATTCTTTCCTGAGTTCTCTTCTTAAATGTTTATCAATTGAAAATTCTTTTATATCTTTCAGAGAAAAACTTTCCGATGTTTTTTTATTAATTAGGTAATAACTTCCTCCTCTTTTTTGTACCGATGTTTTTTTTACTTTTAATCTTTCTTCCAAATTTTCTCTACCAATAAAAAGCACTACTGAAAATAAAATAAAAACAATTCCAAAAATAGAACTAAAACCTAAAGGAATACTAGACACTCTAACAATGGCTCCAGTAATGTCTGTTTTTGAGTTTAATAAAAGAAAAATTCCAAAAAGGAAAAATGCTAAACTCAAAAACCTAAAATGTTTTTTCTTCATACTATAAAGAATAAAAAGCAAGATTAAAAAGTTTTTGTTTTGCGTGAACGAAGCGAACGCAAGATGAGGTTTCCCGCTTGTTTCTAAGAATTAAAATTTTATTTTCTATAAAAATCTTGTTGTGTCCTAATTGGTAATGAATATTAATACTATAATTTAAATATATCTTTAGGGACACAAAAAGTTTTATAAGGGGGAATAAACTTTTGTATGAAGTGCAACAGCTTGATGATCTTTATTACGAATTGAGAAAGAGACAGTCCTATGTGGTTGAGAAGTCAAGAAAAACTATTGATAGGGTTATAGGTTTTATTGTTTCCCATAGTATACCAATTGCACTTGAAGAAATTGTTTCTACTACTAAAAATTGTAATCTTGAGTTAATTTTACCTTGTAATCCTATATGGAATGCTTCTTATGTACTTGCTTTTGAAAATGGTTATCCTAAAAAAATGGAATATGCGCTTCTATTTCGTGTTCTTCATACTTGTCAATCATTTATAGGGTTAAAGGATCATAAAAATTTTAAGGGGATTTGTAATGATTTAAGACGATTGTATGATAATTCTAAAAAGATTCAGGTAAAAATACCAAGAGGACATATTTCTAATGATCGATTATATGTTGATAGAGAATTAGATGCTTTAAACTTGAGTGTTATAATGCCAAATAATCACTTTTTACTTGCTGAAGAAATTGAAGGAGTAATAGCAAACTATCCAGAAGCAATTAAAATGTTATAGGCTAAAGGTGTTGATGAATCTCAATTGGCTTATATTTCAAACCTTCAAATTGGAAATGCTTTTGATAGATATTACTATTGCTATAGCTGATAAAAGACCATGGTCGCCTAGAAGCATTGGGTGATACAAATAGTTATAAATTCTATTTTATTTTATAGTTTTATGGACAATAAATTAGTTGTTGAGAAGTATAATGAAATTAAAGATGAAATTAAAGAAGCTATTAAAGGCTATAAAAGTGTTAAAAATGAAAAGGATTTATTTTATGAGTTGTGTTTTACTATTTTAACACCTCAGTCAAATGGTTTTAGATGTTGGAAAATTGTGGAAGATTTAAAAAAAATGAAATTCTTTGAAAAGAGTTTAGAATTAAAAAAGTTACAGGATTTTTTACAGAGAAGAGTAAGATTCCATAACCATAAAGGTGAATATTTAACATTAATGAAGGAAAATTGGAAGAAAATTTTTGAGAATTTAAAAGAAGAGAATAATGAAAAATTAAGAGAGTGGTTGGTTGAAAATATTAAAGGTCATGGGTTGAAAGAAGGTTCGCATTTTTTGCGTAATATTGGAAGAGAAAATTTAGCTATATTGGATAGGCATATATTAAGATGTTTAACTAACTTAAATGTTATAGATGAAATTCCTAAAAGTTTAACTAAAAAGAAATATTTTGAGATTGAAAATATGTTTAAAAAGTATAGTGATAAGATTCGAATTAAAATGGATGAACTAGATTTACTTTTTTGGAGTATGGCGACTGGTAAAGTTTTTAAGTAAATTATTCTTGATTGATTATTTGACCTGGTAAGTAAGATTTTGTTCCTAGTCCTGAACTTGTTATTGTTTTTTCTAAAGCTTCGTCTAATCTTCTGAAACCGGCGTTTTCTTCTTTAAAAGCAAAGAAATAAACCTCTAAGATCATTGTATCATTTATTGGTTTATTGTAAATAACAAGGTTTATACTATCTAGACCTAATTTGTTTGCTCTTAAATCAAAATCAAAATTTAAATCCCCTTGAATGATCTTTCTTAAAAATTTAAATGATCTATCTTCCAATGCTCTTTTTCCTGCTAAAAGATTCCTAGTTTTTTGTGTTATATCCAAAGTTTCTCCTGGTGAATAAATATTGTGTTCTTCTATTGATTTATAGGCTGCATTTGCTGTATCGGCTGTGCTTCTTATAATTTCTGCTGTGGAGATTAAACCATTAATAAAATTTTTAACAGGCCCTGGATTTACATTTACTCTATCTAAGCTATCTACTGTTAAAGCTATTGCGTCTTTTATACCATCTAAATCAGCTTGTAGTGTTCCATCTATGTTCCCAAGTTTATGCAAACCATACCAAGCCTTTTCTCTTTGTTCTTTGGTAAGAGTATTTGCTGAATCTTCTAAATCTATTTGTATGGGTTTAAAATTTTCTTTATGTACGTCTAAGTTGTATTTACTTTGCATTTCTTCTAATAATTTTCTTCTACCATAATCATTTAGTAAGGGCCATGATTTTTTAATATAATCAAAATCTTTTTCTGTTAATCCTTTTGTTATTAGATCTATAATTCCATAGGTATTTTTTTCAAAAGTTTCTTCTAAGCTTTGCTTTTTAAGTTTTTGTTCTGTTATCGAATTTATTTTGAATTGCTCTTTTGGTATTTCTTTTGGAACTAAATTTTCTAGATTTAGATAACCTTTGTTTTCTGTTTTTTCTGTAGATGCTATTTCTTTTAAAGGTTCGCTGTAAACAAATGGCGTTAATAAAAGCAGTAATTTAGAAAATAAATGAAATTTTTTAGATAGAGGTTTAGATCGCATATTTTTTAATTTATGTTTGACTTTATAAGATTAGTGAATGATTCTTTAGTTAACTTTAAATGTTGTTTTAATTTTAAGAATTGATATGAAACTAAAATTTTCTAGGGAAGAGTTAAAAGACTTATTAAAAGCTTGGTTAGCTGTAAGTATTGCATTTTTTATAGTTTACTTTGGTTTTAGTTTTGAGGATTTTTTTATTAAATTTTTAAGTATTGCTTTAATTGTTGGGGCAGCATTTATTTTACATGAATTGGCACATAAATTTGTTGCTGTAAATTATGGTTATTTTGCTGAATTTCGATCTTTTGATAAAATGTTATTAATTGGGATTGTTTTAAGTTTTTTTGGTTTTATATTTTTAGCCCCTGGTGCAGTTCATATTTTTGGTAATATAACTAATGATAAAAATGGAAAGATTTCTGTTGCTGGTCCAATAACCAATATAATTTTAGCTGTTTTATTTTTATTTATTGACGTGCCATTCAGCAATTTTGGTTACCATATTAATTCGTGGCTGGCTTTTTTTAATATGCTTCCTTTTTTTGGTTTAGATGGCAGTAAGGTTTTATTATGGAATAAAGTTATGTTTTTTATTGTTATTGGAATTGCTGGGTTATTGACTTTTATTCTTTAAAATATATCTTACTTTTCTAAAGTTTTTATTCCCTGTAAAAGAAAACTGCAATTTTTAAATTGCAGATGAATTTTGCTTAATTTCTATTGTAAATGTTACGTAAATATTACAAGTTTTTTGTAAAGTTTCCATCTT
>JACQNH010000048.1 GCA_016203175.1 Candidatus Woesearchaeota archaeon | reverse complement strand
TATTTTATATTTGGATTTATTTTTTTTTTAGAATATTTTGAAAGGATATTATAAACCTTACTTTTCTTTTGAGTTATTATTGGTTTAATTTTTTTTTCAATAAAATCTTTAACTTCAAATTTTTTTATTTTTAGTGTTGTTGTTCTAGGAAAATCTTCAAAAGGCCAAATTGAGTAGTCTTTAATTTTTTGAGAAATATCTAAATTTTTATTGGCTTCTTCAATAATATTTTTGGCATTCAATTTTTCTTTTAATAATAAAACTGCATATACTTCTTCTCCTTTCTTCCCCTTTATACCTAAGACACAACTATCTTTAACACCTCTAATTTTATTTAGTATTTTTTCAACATCTTCTGGATAAACTTTAATGCCTGCTTGAGTAACAATAACCTCTTTCTTCCTTCCTTTTAAATATAAAAATTTATTTTTGAAATATCCCAAATCTCCAGTTTTAAACCAACTATCTTCAAATGCTTCTCTTGTTTTTTCAGGATTTTTATAATAACCTTTTGTTATATTATTTCCCTTTGCTAAAATTTCATTATCTAATATTTTTAATTTAACATTTGAAATTACTTTACCTACAGAACCAATTTTTCTATCATTAATTAAATTGGTAGTTAGGATAGGAGAAGTTTCTGTTAAACCATAACCCTGGACTACTGGAATACCTAAAGCTTCATAAAACCTTTCTAAATCTATATCTAATGGCGCACCCCCGCAAATAAAATATTTTAAATTATAACCTAGAATTTCATGGATTTCTTTAAATAATAATTTTCTTAGGCTTAGATGAAACAATTGTGCAATTTTAAGTAAAAAATGGAATTGAAAATGTTGATTTAATGCGACTACTTTTTGTAAAATACCTGATTTTATCAATTCTAAAATTCTTGGAACTACAATTGCATTTGTTATATTTTCTTCTTTAAATGTTTCGAATAAAGTTGATGTTTTAAGTGTTTTAATGTAGACTATTGTTGTTTTAAAGTATAAAGGAATAAATAAACCAACTGTCTGCTCAAAAATATGACTTAAAGGTATTAAAGATAAGAATTTTGAATCTGAATCTAAGGCTTCTATTTTTATTATTGAATTAAAATTGGAGATAAAATTTTTATGTGTTAAAATAACGCCTTTTGGTTCTCCTGTCGTTCCTGAGGTATATAAAATTTCAACAATGTCACTTGGGTTTATTTTTGGTAAACTATTTTTGTTAGTTGTATTTTCTAAAAGACTTAAAAGATCCTCAATAAAAATTGTTTTTAAACTTGATTTTGGTTTGTATTTTGTTTGGAGTATTAATTTTGCTTTTACTTGTTTTTGTATTTTTTTAACAAAATCCAAATTTGATCTTAAATCTATTGGAACAAGTATAACTCCTTGTAAAATAGAACCGAAAAGAATTGATAAATATTCAATTCCATTTTGAGACCAAACTAATATTTTATCTCCTTTTTTTATTCTATTTTCGTTTAATAATAAAGAAAATTTTTTGGAAAGTAGATACAATTGTTTGTAAGTGTAACTGAATTTTCTATAATCTTTCTTATCTATAACTGCAATTTTGTTTATTTTTTTAAATCTTTCAATTAAATCTTTTAGAGTTTTCATTTTGTTGTCAGGGTAACTTGAGCTATTGCATAATCATTGTCATGGGAAATGCTAAGATATATATTTTGAATTTTTAATTTATCTTTTAGTTCTGTTGAGATTGTTAAATTGGGTTTGCCACTTTTTTCTTTTTTAATTTCTATATTTAACCAGTTTATTTTTTTATTTATAGCTTTAAAAAATGCTTCTTTAGCTGCAAAAATTCCTGCAAGATGTTCTGGTGTAAATGTTTTAGTTTCTGAGCTATGAAAGGTTTTTTTAATAAAAACTTCATTCTGCATTAGTTTTTTAATATTTGGGATGTAAACTATGTCTATACCTATCATTTTAACCTCTTTTAAACATAATATTAAAGAAAATAGTTAATAAATATGACGTTGGAAAAGCTTAAAAGAGAAGATCATACTTTCACTTTGAAATGAGAACATTAAATAAGGGTTGTGCAGCACATTTAGAAGAAGTTAGTTTAGAGATATTCACACTTCCAAAAGGGTCTATTAAGAATGGAGATATTGTAGAATTTTTAGGTATTCATGAAAATAAAGATCTAAAAGAGCTTTGTGATTTAGAGCCAGGAAAAAGGTATGTGGTTAAAGATTATACTTTGTATACAAGAGTACCTGGAGAGATTTGTCAAATAGGGAGACATAAATCAAAACGTCAACCTGAAGAAAGGTTATGTGCTATTAAAGTTGAAGGATGTTTAGATTATTGGAATGTAAAGTATTTTAAGGTTGTTAAAAATGGAGGTAGGGTGTAGGATAGAAAGCATTGAGGTGTTTTAAATGAAAAAATACAGTCTACCAGGAATTACTTTATGGAAAAATAATACAAACCACCCTTTTTTAGTTGATGAAGGAAATGTTTATTTTGGAAGGTTTCATTTAAATTATAGTCGGGGGAATAAGGTAGATGCACTTGCTTCAATTTATACTCATTTACCTGGGCGTATAAAAAATTTATTTTTAGAAGATTTTCTTAAAATAGGAGATTCTAAAAGTGAAGAATTAATATTGAGAATGATGAGGTTTTCAAATAAATATGATAGAAAAAGAGGCTTAAAAAAAATTTCAAAAAGTTGGGAGGTTTCTAAAGAAACTAGATTGAAGGCTAAAGATCTTTTAAAACAGTTTTGTAATAGGAAAGGTGTAAAATATGGTATTGTAGAGGAAAGATATAATCTATGTTTAAATAGTTTGGAGATGAAAACAATTTAAATGTAATGAATGTGACTGTGTGTGATTGGTAGGTACTAGATCATATATCCAAATCATCCCCAACGTTTTTTATATTTTCAAGATCTTTTGTTGTGACTTTTGTATATATTGCAGTTGTTTCTATTGATTCGTGACCAAGCATGACTTGAATTCTTCTTATATCCACACCAGCCTCGAGATTGTGTGTGGCGTAGCTATGTCTTAAGGTATGAGGAGAGACTTTTTTATTTATTTTTGCTCTTTTTGCGTTTCTTTCTATTACTTTTTGAACGGTCCTTACTGACAGAGGCATATTGTTTTTCCCTGTAAAGATAAAGGGATTTTGATCTTGTCTCTTTTCAAGATAGGTTTTCAATTTAAGAGTTATTTTTTCACCTAATTTAATAGGGCGATCTTTACTGCCTTTACCCCTTACACGACAAACTCTTGCATTTAGATCTACATCATTGATTTTTAGATTTAATAGTTCACCTACTCTCATACCTGTAGAATATAATAGAAAAGTAATTAATCGACTTTTTTCAGTTAAACCTGCTTCTATTAATCTTTGAACTTCTTCTTTTGTTAGGACTATTGGAAGATATTTTTCTTTTTTTGGATAACTAATACCTTCGAGGGGTTTTGGGTTGTTTAACACTTTTGTATAAAAAAATCTTAGAGATGAGGTTGCTAAAGACCTTGTTTTATTACTGTTCTGTTTGTCTATTAAAACAGCCAAAAAATCTTTAATATCTTGTTGAGTTGTAGATTCTAGTGGATTTGTGAGATTTTCGAGATATTTTTTTATAAAAAAATTATAGGTCTTGATTGTTTGATTACTGAAGCCCATTATTTTGAGCTCTGTTGCTGATTTTTTTAAATAAGATTGTATAACCTCTTTTTCCATAGATGTGTTAAACGAACCTTTTTTATAAAGATTGTGGCTCGTTTAATACGTCTTATGCGATACACTTTACAATATGATTAAATAATATTGTTTTTACTTAAAAGTTTTAGTTATAATAGAAAGCTTGTTTAAGGGTAAAATAATGGTTTTTAAAGCAGTTTTGATACTTTATTACTTTAAAATGGTGAAAAAGGAAAGATTTAAAAATGAAAAAAATCTTAAATTTATATGATATTAACTTATACTGTAAATGGAAAGCCTTTAAATTATAGTCCTGAAGGAACTAATTTAGTAAGTGAACTTGCTAGTTGTTTAATGGAAAAGAGATTTGAAATAGGCCCTAGTGATGTAAAACAGCATTTTTTAGGAGATTCTGGCGATCCTAATGATTATGGATTAATAGGGATGGATTTTTATCAAGATCCTTTATTGAATAAATATGCTTTAGCTGTAGGGGTTTTTGGTTGTGCTAGAGAACAAGAAGGTTTAGAGATTTTGATTAAGAGATTAGATCTTATGTTAAATGATAATCCTGAAAGATTAGAAAAGATAAGAGATTTATTATTAAAATCGCAAAAAAAGGCCATTAATTTAAAAAGTAGGATTGGAAAAAGAAGAATTTACCCAACAAATAGTATAAATAAACCTTACTTAGTGAATAGCAAGAAAAGTGATGATGAAAGTGAAGAACCTAGAAGATTGGTTGAAAGTGGCATTGTGAAGACGAATAGGGAAGATAAAGGCGATTTTGTGGGGGCTTATGATTAAATATTATTGTTTTTGCTCGAATATTTTAATTTTAGAAAGTTTTAAAAGGGGTTTGTAAAGGTTATAAACTATGAAAAGCTATTTTATTGAGGATAAAGGGCTAAAAGATAATGGTTTTTATATAAACTACGACCCTGAAAAGAAGAATTTAGTGGGTATCCTTGTAAGTCTTTTAAAGAAAAATGGAAGAAAGGAAGGTTATTTTGCTAAGGGGCTTTTTATTAGATATGGGATTTTAGGGCTTTATATGGAAGAAAGGGAGTTAGAAAGATCAAAGGCTACTAAAAAAATAGATAAAATAAGAAAGATAATTAGAAGACATTTGCGTGATAATGATGTTAGATTAGAGAAAAGGGTTCTTAAGGGCTTAAACGGCAATTCTAACGGTTCTAAACGAGTGTATGGATTTCGTAATCCTTTGGTAAATAGGAAATTAAGCGTAGATTATATGTCTTGAGGTTTATTTTTTAAAAAAGAATGCTTTTAATTTTATTCCTTCTATTAAAATTATATAACCAAAAACTGTTGATAAAATAGCTAAAAAATACTGAGCTAGGCCTATTGCTATACCTATCCCTGAGATTAAGAATAGTGAAGCTGCTGTTGTTATACCTAGTATTTTGCCTTTAAATTGTATTATAGTCCCTGCACCTATAAAACCTATACCTGTCACTATTGCTGCTGCTATTCTTGTGGGGTCTGCAGGAGATTCGACAGAAAGGGAAACTATGGTTATTATAGTTGAGGCTAAACAAACCAAAATATGCGTACGTAAACCTGCTCCTCTATGAAGTTTTTCCCTTTCAAAACCAATTAGACTAGAAAGAGCAATTGAAAGCAATAATTTAATAATAATCTCTAAGTCCATTTTAATTATCTACCTCTTCTAATTTCTTAAGGGTTTTATCTAAAAATAGAGATTTTCCTCGATCTGTAATAGTTAAAAATATTTGTTTTCCCTTTCGCATTTTCTGTATAAAACCTAGCTCTTCTATATTTTTAACGAATAAAGAAATCATTGGTTTAATATCGTTATATGATTTATCCGGATAAAGATCTTGTGTTACTGTTTTCATTGGTAGCCAACCTGTATTTGATTCATTAAGTAAAACTGAAAGACGAATAAAAAAAGATTTTTGAGTTTCTGTTAAAGAATCAAAGGCTCTTTTCCAAATTTCAGATTTATCCTTTTCTGTTGGATGTAAATGATGTATCTTTTCTGGAATTTGTTTAATTGGTTGTGCTAAGGCTATATTATGTTCTTTAGTTAATGAAAGATTTGTTACTGTTTCTAATATTCCTTCAATCTTATTTAATCTTGCAAAAATTTCTTCAAAGCGATTTTCATGTGAATGATGGTTATGGGCAATTTTTTCTATATCATTTTTAACATTTGAGAATGAATTTTTTAATGCATATTGAAGTAACTGCCACTTATAATTAAATTCTATTTCCCTCTTTTTTTTCCAAAAAAACATAATAAACTGTAGAATTTTGTATATTTAAAGATTTTTATGTATGTAGATTATGGTTAAGTCGGTTAAGTCAGTTAAGTGGATTCAATTTTGTTTATAAACTACTTTAAATATATTTATAGGAGGGTTAAGTTAACGGTTAATTAACGGTTAAGTTAATTAAGTTAATGTTAAGTTAACTGTTTTTAATGTTTGTTTTGTAGATTTACAGAGATAAATTAAGGTTAATCAAAGTTAAACTTTTAAAATTGTTAGATATCAAATATGGTTTTTTGATTTTGCTGGTTATTTCTAATTGATAATAGCTTTGGTAATAGATTAAGTTCTTTAAATTCTGTTTTTAAAGAAAGTAATACTTTTCTATTAAAGTATCTTTCTTTTACAACTGGAGCATTTTTATTTAGTAGGGACATTACAACTACTCTTATGGTATTTTCTGATAGTCTTAATCTTTGAGCAAGATGTGCGTATGAGGGATCTAGACCTTCTTTTTCTAAATCATAAATTGATAAAAGTAATGATATTTCCCTGTCTGTAAGAGAGGTTAGAGTGTGTGAGAGTTCTTCTTTTAGGTTATTTATGAGAGAAGAGAGGGATTCCCCTATTTTATGCTGTGGTGGGAGGTAATTTAATGGTTTTTCTATTGTTTTTTGAGGAAGATCAGAAATGGGGGGGGAAGTGAGAGTTTGTTGAACCTTTTTTTCAATTGATTCGTCAGATAATTCGTCAGACTCGTCGCTATGGATTAAATTTGTGTCTTTTTTTTGGAAAGTGAGAGTTGGTAGTGGTTCAAAAGATTCATTTATGGGACTTTTTTCGATTTTTTGTAGATTTGTTATTTTATTTGGTTTTTGAAGATGATTTTCTGAAAGTGAGAGTTCATTAAATTTTAGAAGTGAGGGGGACTTTATTTTTTCTTTATTTTTTAAGGAAGTGAGACTTTGAATAAGATTTTCTTGGGCGTTTACTAAGGATGAGAGTTGTGAGAGTTCGTTTTGTGAAGAGTCATTAAAATTTTGGGGGGAAAGTGAACTATTTTCTGATGGAAGGACGTCTAAAAATTCATGTCTTGGTTTGGTGAGGGTTGTTGGTTGTTGTTTATTGTTTGTTATTGTTGGGCATTGTTTATTATTGTTTATCATTGTTGGTTGTTGTTTATCATTGTTTAGAACCCCATTATTTCCACTGGAACTTTTTAATTCGTTTAAATTTTCTTTATTTTCTTTAAAAAAGGATTTAATTTCCTCTATACTGTTTTTTATGTCATTTAAACTACTTAATTTATTATTTAAATCGGTTTTAAGCTCATTTAATTCATTTTCTATCTTTATATTGTGTTCTTTAGCTTTTTTAAACGATAATTTAACGTTTTCTTTAAAAATAAGGTCATTTCCTGACATTTTTTATCAGTATGGAAGAAGTGTTTTTAGTTTAAAATGATTGTTGTTCGTTTATCATTGTTTAGCATTGTTTATGATTGTTTAGTATTGTTTGAATGTTGTTTAGATAAAAATTGATAAAAATTTAAAAAAGAAATAGAAAAATTAACCTACGTAATTGCCAACATCTGTTTTTGGTTTTAAAGAAGGTAGTTGTATATGTGGTGGTAGACCTACTTCTTGAGTTAAATTTAAGGCCATAATATTAGCTTTTGTGAACAAGAAGTTTAGGACCCTTATTGTTAAATCTGATGGTAATTTTTTATCTTTCTTCCAACCATTTAGAATTTCCTTTGATTCTTTTTGATTGGCTAAATAAGAAATATGCCCTTTTAGGCTTAAAAAACCTATTTTAGGCTCGTATTCTGTTGAAAATTCAAAACCAATTTTAATAATCTCTCCTTTATCCTCTTTTAAGATTTGATTAGCTTCTTTTTCTACTCCATTTATTTTTATATCATTTTTTATTTTGATTTGGCCTTTAGGTTGTGCCAACTTTTCTACTGATATTTTATCAAAGTAAAATCCGACTATTGTCATTTTATAAGCACCTCACTTATTGTTATAATTTAGTGTAAAGAACTATTTTTAAATGTTTAGATTTTAGTTTATTACTATATAGGATTGATTAAAATGGTTTAAAATAGGTATTCGGTTAAAAGATTACATTATTTGCACTTTTTCTATACCTAGTAGATTTAAACAGGAATTTAACAGATAAGTGTATGTTAATACTAAGGCAAGTCTAGCGTTCTTTATTTGATCATTTTTTGCATTAATAACTTGGTGTTTTTCGTAAAAAAGATTGAACAAAGAGGCTAATTTGAAAGAGTACTCAGTTAGATAGTGGGGGGAATAAGTTTCTGCAGATCTTTTTATTATTTCAGGGAAATCATTCATCTTTTTTATTAAATTTACTTCTTCTTTTTCTTTAAGATATTTTAGATTTAAATTCTTTGGTGATTTGGTTTTTTGTAATATTTTGTTTGCCCTTACCAAAGAATATTGTAAATAAGGACCTGTTTCACCTTCAAAAGATATTGATTCTTTTGGATTGAAGATTATATCTTTATGTGCAGATGATTTTAAAAGATAACATTTAATTGCTGCTAGACCTATTTTTTCAGCTATTTTATTCATTTCTGTTTGGGTTATATTCTGCCTTGTTTCTATCTCTATTTTAGCCATATCTACTAATTCTTGGATTAAATCGTCGGCATCAACAACCGTACCTTCTCTTGATTTCATTCTACCTTCAGGCAAGTTAACCATACCATAACTTAAATGATGAAATTTATTTGCAAATGGAAATTTTAATAGTTCCAGTATTTTAAATAAAACTTTGAAATGGTAGTCTTGTTCATGGGCTGATACTATTATAGATCTCTCAAATTTAAAGTCGTCAAATTTTAATTTACATAAGTAGATATCTTGTGTAATGTAGATTGCTGTGCCGTCTTCTCTTAAAAGGATTTTTTTTCCTAGTTCTTTTAAATCAATAAAAATAGCTCCTTTTTTATCTTTTTGAAATAAATCTTTTTTAAAACAGTCTAAAATAAGTTTTTTACCTTTTTTGTAGATTTTACTTTCAAAATAAGTCTTATCAAATTTTAAACCAACTCTTTTATAAGATGTGTTAAAACCTTCTAAAGCCCAATTGTTCATTTTTTTCCATAGATTTAAGGTTTCTTTATCACCAGCCTCCCATTTTCTTAGCATTTCTTGAGCTTCTTTCTCTAATTCAGGAGATTCATTTTGTGAGAACATTACGTAAAAGTCGCCTACAAAGTGATCTGGTTTTTTATCTGGTTGTTTATTTTTTCCCCATTTTTTATAGGCTATCATTGATTTACATATGTGGATACCTCTATCATTGTTTAGGTTAACTCTAAAAACTTTATAACCTTGAGATTCTAAAAGTCTTGAAACTGACTCTCCTAAAGACATGTTTCTTAAATGACCTAAATGTAGGGGTTTATTTGTATTTGGAGAGGGAAATTCTATAACCACTTTTTTATTGTTATTTGGTTTAAAGCCATATTTCTCCTTTTCTTTGAGGATTTTTTTTAAAATAATCCCTATTAGTTTTTCATTATTAAAGAAGAAATTTAAGTAGGGTCCTACAACTTTAATTTCTTTAATTATTGGATTCTTAATTTTAGATTTTAATTCTTGTGCTATTTGATTTGGGTTTTTTTTAATAAACTTAGCTAATTGAAAGCAAGGCAAGGATAAATCTCCTAGATTTGGATCTGGTGGGCTTTCTATTAAGGTTAGGATTTCTTCTTTTTTTATATTTAGTTCTTTTGAGATTAAAATTGAGATTTCTTCTTTAAATTGGTTCATGATTAAAATAATTTAAAACAGTATTTAAAGGTTATTGGAATTCTGGAATGAATTTCTCTTCTATAACCCAGCTATCTTTTTTTAATTGTAAACTCTTTTTAAGTTCAGCTTTTGCATAGACTGTTCTCATTTCTGAGCATATTGAACAGGCTTCACAAACTACATTTACCAGATTGCCTTGATTGTCTAGTAAAGGGCCAATTTTAACTTCTAAAGAGATACCTTTTGATTGATAATATCCTTTAATTTGGTTTATTTCATCTAATAATGGATTTTGAGTTTCTTTGACTGAATAATCTTGCCATGGTGTTGGATCGCATTGCATAGGTTGATACTTAAGAATTATAGGTTTTTCTTTAGGTATTTGAGTACATGCCATTAAAATAAAAATTAAAACGGTTAAGAGAGTTAAGTTAACTTTCATTGAAGGTAAGAGATTAAAGCAATATTTAAATATTTCCTAGATTGCTTTTAATTTATGTCTAAGATAAGCGAGGAGAAAAAAGAACTATTACAAAGGGAGATTTTAGGTATTTTATATCAAAATTATCCTAAAATGTATTTCACTAGTGATTTAAGTGAATTAATGATAAGAGATGATGAGTTTGTTTTAGATTTATTAAAGGATTTAAAGAAAAGAAATCTGGTTAAATGCCTAGAAGAAGGTAGAAGTGGAAAGATTAAAAGAAAATGGGGGATGAGTAAAGAAATTTATCAAAGATATAAAAAGATTGGTTATTAAATTTTTTTGGTAAATTTTTTATATATTGTTTCTTTTCCTTTCCATTCTAAAGCAAGATTAAGAACTTCTTCTATTGTTGAAACAGGATGGATTTTAATCATTTTTAATTGTTCTTCAAACAACATTACATCTTGAAAGTTAGATTTTGGAACTAAGACATTTTTGATGCCTGCTTCTATTGCTGCTTCTATTTTTTGCGTAACACCTCCAACCGCTAGAACATCACCTCGAACGGATAAAGAGCCTGTCATTGAAAAATCTTGTTTAACTGGGACTTTTGTTAAAGCAGATATTATAGAAGTTGCAACTGCTATAGATGCTGAGTCTCCTTCTACACCTGAGGAGGCAGTGTATAAAAATTGAGTATAAATATCATATTTTTCCTTTATGTCTTCTCCAAAATGTTTTAAAATTATTGCTGAAACATTTTTAACTGCTTCTTTTGCAATTTTTCCTAGTTGACCTGTTGCTACTATTTCTGATTTTTTTCCACCTGGTGTTACTTCAGATTCTATTGGTAAAACAATTCCTGAGAAATGATTTTCTGATCCTAAAACTGCTAAACCATTCACTCGACCTATTAATTTTCCTTCTGTTAAAATAACTTCATATTTCTTTTTATTCTCAATATATTTATCTGCTATTTGCTGTTCTAAAGTTCTTGCTAATTGTTTTGCTTTATTTACATGAGTTGGAAGAACGTATTTGAAACCTTGTTCTAAGGCTAAATCTCCTGCAGCACGTACTAAACCACCTAGTTCTCTTAATCTTAGTGTTAATTTACCTGCGATACCTGCTCTTTTTCTTGATTCTGTTATAATAACTTCTACTGCTTCTTTTGTAAAGTGTGGAATTTTTTTATCTTTTTTAACTTCTTGGGCTACAAATTGTGCAATTTTAAATCTATTTTGTGGTGTGTCTGGCATTGTGTCATTAACATAAACTTCATAACCATAACCTCTTATTCTAGATCTTAAAGCTGGATGCATTCTTTCTATAGTGTGATAATTACCTGCTGCAATTAATATAAAATCTGTTGGTAAATATTCTGATCTTACCATACTCCCAGAAGAGCGTTCAGATTGGCCTGTAATTGGGTATTTCTTTTCCTGCATTGCTGTTAATAATTCTTGTTGTGAGTGTGGATCTAAAGTTCCAATTTCATCTATGTATAAAACACCGCCATTAGATCGATGTATTGATCCTGTGATAAGCCTTTCATGTGCTGGGGTTCCTAAACCACCACTCTGGAGTGGATCATGAAGACAATCACCAAGAAGTGCTCCTGCATGGGCTCCTGAAGCGTCTATAAAAGGAGCTTGTGATTTTTCTGCATTGTCAATTAAAAGTTTTGGAATTACCACTGAAGTTGATTTAATCCTTTTTCCTAAGTTTAAAAATAAAATTAAACCAATAATAAAAATAATTGAAGTGATCATAGAAGCTGCATAAATAATATCAGAAATTTTACCTGTTTTCCATAAAAAATAAGGAATAACTGAAGAAATAATTGCGATAATGATTATAATTGTAGATTGATTTTTGAAAGATGTTGTTGCCTGGATTCTAGCTTTTGCAACTAAATCACGACCTTTTCCTTTTGAAACAACTTTAATTAAAGGAACATTTTCATCTTGTAAATTTGGGTATGCTAAGACATCCACTAATTTTTCTTTACCTAATAAAGTAGCTAAACCTTGACCTAAAAGGCTTTTACCTGTACCTGGAGAACCTATTAAAAGAACATTTCTTCTTTGTTTTGCTGCTTTTTTAATTATATTAACAGCTTCATCCTGTCCTATTATTTGTTCTGTAATATCTTCAGGTACTTTTATTTCTGCTGTTGTTTTAAAGTTAAATTCATGTGATTTTACCATTTTTGTTTTATGAGTTATATAGATAGAAAGATTTAATAAAATATTGTTTTAAAGGTTATGTATTTAAGTAATTAAATAATGTCTTCTTCAGAAACGACTACAAAATCACCAACTGCTAAAACTGATGAGAAAGGGATCATAAAATTACCTTTTGCGTCTTTTTCTAGATCTAAAGAAGATGTATATTCTGTTGGATTTTTGATTATAATATGCATTAATTCTCCTGTTCTAGTTTCAAAAGTTATATTAAAAACTTCACCGAATTTTTTACCTGATTTCGTTACTACAGTTTTACCAAATAACTGTTTAGAATATTTTCTTTCTTCTTCTGCCATTGTTAAATCTCCTTTGATGTAAGTAAGGATATTTATAAAGTTTATCATTTGGTTTTTTAGTTTATAGGAGTAATAAATATCAAAATTTAAGATAATTTTATATGGTCTATTTCTTATGGAGATTGAACCCACACCCTTTGATTTCCTATGGAGAATCGGGTTAAAAACTTAATAATGTTGTTTGATGTAATTTTTTTAATAATAGTTTATATT
>JACQNH010000042.1 GCA_016203175.1 Candidatus Woesearchaeota archaeon | reverse complement strand
ATTAACTCCTGCTGAAGTATATTTTGCATTTCATAAATTGTTTTAAAGAAGGTTAAAATTAGAGAATAAAAAGGTGCCATATCTATTGGACTAGTGCACGAAAAAAAATAAAAAAGAGAGATTAAATTCTCTTTTTAATCTCACCTAATAGACCTTCAGCTTCCTTCTTCATTCCTAGACCAAAGCCTATTCCCAAAGCCAAAGCTATACCAACTCCCAAAGCTGCTACAATTATTAGTACTAAATTCTCTAATAATGTAACTTGTGGTAATACTAATCTCAATGCAACAACTACAAAGATAGTCATCAAGATTATCTTCAAAATTTTAGCTGTAAATCTAACACTTGATAACTCACTTGCTCTACTTATCTTTGACTCAACAAAATGAGCTAAAGCAAGACCTGCAATCAAAACTGCTGCTGCAAACAAAACATTTGGAAGCCACAAAGCAAATCTATTAAGAAGACTAGAAATCGTATCAAACTTTACTAATGAAACAGCTTGTGTTAAGAAGGCAACAAATGTGAACCACTTAACAAACTCTCCAACTATTGCTGATCCATGAACTCTCTTCTTGGATATTTGCTCTCTTTCAATCCACTTATCAAAACCTAATTTTAATAATATAACTCTAGATACATGGCCTAAAGCCAATCCAACAAAATAACCTACAATTAGAACAACTACAGCTCCAATTAAATATGGAATCTGTTCAACAATCGAGTTAAATATACTTACAATAGGATTTACTATTGCCCCACCAGTTTGTGAGAATACTTCATTTATAGCCAATTTACCCACCTCCTTTATTTAGGTATCATGATATAATATGTTACAAATACAAAAATTTCTTAGTTTAAAAAAGTTTATAACCACTTTAAAATTTATACATGAATTTTAACTCTTGAGTGATTTCATGGTAAAATTAGACTTTTTTCAATTTTTATGAGCTCTTTTAGTTTTACAACCCTCTCTTTTCCAAAAATTCCAAACTTTACATAATCAGATTGAAAACCAAAAGCTAATTGCGCAATTGTACTATCCAAAGTCTCTCCAGACCTATGTGAGAATACTGTTTGTATCCTATTATCCTTTGCTAAAAAAACAGCTTCACGCATTTTTAATAAAGAACCAATTTGATTAGGTTTTATTATAACCGCATTAATAGAATCTTGCTGTATAGCCTTTTTAATAAATAAAGGATTTGTAGAAGTTAAATCATCCCCAGTTACTAAACATTTACTTTTAACTAATTTCTTTAATTTAGAAAAAGATTCAAAATCATTCTCATGAAAAGGATCTTCTATATATCTAACATTAAAATCCTGAACTAAAGAAGAAAGAAAAAGCATCTGCTCATAGGTTGTTAAAGATTTTTCCTTTCTCTCATTTGAAAAGTTCTTATAAACATAAGTTCCTTTTTTATATAATTGAGAAGCAGCAACATCCAAACCCAATTCTAACTTAACATTTAATTCATCCTTAATCTTTAATATAATATCGTGCAATAAATCTAAAACCTCCATACAACTCAATCTTGGAACAAAAGCATTTTCCATATCCTTTCTTTGAGTATTTAATTTGTTTCCAATTAATTTGTAAGCCCTTAAATTTGCATAAAAACCCTCTTCAAAAGAATCAGTTCTAGGTATTAATAAAAATTCTTGAATATCAGGTGCGTCATTTGCTTTTATATGCGCTCCACCACCAATACAGTTCCCTAACTGAGTAGGTAACTTAAAAGCAGTCTTATCAATTAGCCTCCAAACTTCATTACCAACCGCCTTTAAAGCAGCCATCTCTAAAGCAACTAAAGCATTATGTCCTAATGTTTTAGTATCAAAATATTCTTCTACATGTTCTAGATCCTCATAACTTTCAATTTTCATTCCTTTTAATTTTAAAGCTAATTCATTATTTATTTTATTCACCACAAAACCTACACCTTGAGAAGGATAAGCAATAGCCTCCTTAGAACTTCTTGACATGCCATAACCTATTGAAGCAGTAGAATTATTAACAGACACTTCAATGCATTCATTACCATTAGAATCCAAAATGCTCTTTGCCTTAACATCTTTGATTAACATACATTTTACTTAATTTCAAGAGTTAAAAAGGTTTTGTACAAAATTTTATCTAAAGCATCTTACTTTTCTATAAGAATTTACAATTTTATTAATAAGTTTTACATAAATCTCTACGAAAGTTATATTAATGGGTTTTACCTCTAAACTAATATGTTAACAAAGAATATTAAATTAGAGTTAATCGATTGGATAATAATCATTTTAGTGACATCTTCCCCACCCAGACGGCGCGTGTGAAACAATAGTTTAATAAAGTATCTTGGGTTTTATTGATTAGATGAGAGATAACATTAAATTATTAGCTAAAAAGTATGGAACTCCTCTTTTTGTTATAGATTTAGATAAACTAGAAGAGACCTTTCTTAAATTTAAGAAGGCATTTCCTAACTCAATAATTGCTTATTCATATAAGACCAATTTTCATCCAGAAATACTGAAAGCATTAAAACGATTGGGAGCTTTTGCAGAAATAATCTCCAACCAAGAATTATATTTTACTGAAAAAATTGGAGTTGATAATAATAAAATCATTTTTAATGGACTTGGTAGAACCAACAAAGAATTTATTGAATCTACTCAAAAAAATCTCTTTTCAATAAATATAAATTCCATAGATGAACTTGAAAAAATTTCATCGATTTCTAGGCGATTAAGAAAAGTTGTGAAAATTGGATTACGTATCGACCCCGAAATAAACTTGCATCACAAGAAGAGTTTTAGTAACTCCAAATTTGGAATAAAAAGAAGGGATTATAAAAAAGCTGAAAAAATTATTAAAAACAACCGATATTTGAGATTAAAAATACTTCATTCGCACATTGGAACCAATTCTATAACTCCCAATAATTATGTAGAAAATTTTAAAGCTTTAGATAATTTAGCAAAAAATCAGATCACTTATTTAGACTTGGGTGGAGGGTTTGCTTCAGAAAGTATACTGAACGAGAATAGTAAATCTATTCTTGATTTTGGGAGAGCAATAAATAAAGCAAATAAAAATAGGTACAATTTAATTTTTGAACCTGGCAGATATCTGATTGAAGATTCTTGTTATTGTGTAACCAGAATTTTATCTATCTATAATAATTGGATTATTTTAGATCTCGCAGGAAATTTTTTGATTCCATTGGTAAATGCAAACTATAGAATAAAAACAAAAAAAGGAAAATACAAATATAACTTCGCAGGAAATTTGTGTTTTGCTGCGGATATAATCCAAAAAAAGGTTTATAGTGTAAAATTAAATGAAGGAGAACTTATTCGCATTGATAACGTTGGAGCTTACACATTTTCTTTAAGAAATAATATGGCTTTTCCCGATCCAACAATTATAATTAAGAGAAATAATAAGTATAAGTTATATAAACAAAAACAGACACCGTTAGAAATATTTAATAACATTACTTAAACACGCGCCACCCCCACCTTAACATTTGAAGATTTAAATTTCTTAAAGTCTCATCAAATCTATTCAAAAAAAGCTAATCATGCCACACAGCAGTTAAAACGGAAACTTAATAAATGTTAAAACTTTCTATTTTGATTGTAATAATATAACATTCCAGGAGTTAACTTATGGCAGTTCTAATAAAAAAAATAGTTAAAGATATTAAGGAAGAGTTATTAGCTGACAAGAGTATTATCTCTTTAACTCTTGTTGGCTCTTTTTCAAACCCCCACAAGTCTCTAGAGAAATTTAATGATTTGGATTTAGTTATTATCTGTAATAAGTTGAATAAATCTCTCTTTGATAGTTTAAAACAATTAATCAATCTTTTAAAAAATAAATATTCTTCTGGAAAATTGGGAATAACCTCTTCATCTAGGATAGGCCCAATAAAAATAAAATCAGCCAAGGAAAAAACAACCATGATCCACTTTTTAATTTATACTTTGAAAGGATATAAAAAGTATGAATCTACTTTGACTAGATTTTCTTTTCAGCACTACAAACCTTTAATAGGGATACCTTTGTTACAGATTAGCAAAGTTTCTTCAGTCTCTCCTATGGATTTGTTTAATAAAATTGATGGAATTCCTGCAATGAAACACTGGATAGAAAAAAAAGAGATATTTTATCTAGAGCCAACTTCTAAAGGAGTAAAAATTATAAAGGGGAAACTTAATAAGGTGTTGTATTTAGAAGTTCTCTTTTATTCAGTTCTCAGACTTTCAAGTAATATGTTACGGACAAAAAATATCTATGCAGAAACGGATTTAGCTATGTGTAAACAATTTGAAAAAGAGTTTTTAATAGAATTGAATAGACTTCCCTATGAAATATACAATTTAAAAACCCAATTAAGAAAGGGTAGAATTTTTGAGAAAAATGAAATAGAAAGTGTAAAAAAGAAGTCCTTAGAATTTATAAGAGAATGTGAAGATATTCTAAAAAAATAACGTGCATGTCATTCTCAACCCTTAATTTTGAAGATTTAAGTTTATTGATGGACCTCAGAAAAAACTTCTTTTATTCCCAACGTTATATATTGGATACTAATAATTTTTCTAATTTACCTGATAATAGAAGGAATAAGGAAAATTCTAGGTGGAAGTTTAGGTTTACTCATTACAAATCTTGATTATTCCTTTCATTTAAGCAATAAATTATCAGAACATGGGAGGGCATAAAGGAAAAGATAACTCTAAAATACAATAAAGTTTATATTCAATTAATTTAAAAATAACTTCATGCATAGAACTAAATTCTTTCTACAATATTTAAAAAACCCAAGACTTATAGGTTCAATAACTCCAAGCTCTAAATATTTAATAAAAAAAATGATTTCCCCAATAGACTTTTCAAATGCCAGGTATATACTTGAATTAGGTTCAGGAAACGGTTGCATCACAAAAGAATTACTTAAAAATATGGACTTAGAATCAAAATTAATAATCTTTGAAACTAATGAAGAATTTTGCAAAACCATCAGTAAAATAGAAGACGAGCGTTTATACATTATAAATGATTCAGCAGAAAAGATTTTACACCACTTAAAAAAGTTAAAAATTAAAAAAGCTGATTACATTATCTCTGGTTTACCTTTAGCTGTATTACCAAAAGAGACTAGGGAAATTATTTTAAATTCAATTTCAAAATCATTAAAACAAAATGGTTTATACATCCAATTCCAGTATTCATTAAGATCTTATAAACAAATTAAACAATTATTCTCGCAAGTAAATGTAAATTTTACCTCTTTAAACATCCCACCAGCATTCATCTACATATGCAAATACACCAAAAAGGGAAATAAAAGGCAGATTACACAATTTGCAAAAAATAGTAGAAACATTTAAATATAATATTAAATCAATAAATAAAAAAGAGGCTTAAATGGAAGAGGAAAAAAAACAAATAAAGATTATTGTAACCGGCTTCTTAATACTAAGTTTAATAGCTTTTTTATTAACACTTTCAGATGGAAAATTAACAGGAAACGTCTCTTTTGATCAATGTGCGCAATACATGAAACAATTAGAGAATCCAGGAAGATTTGGAGTTAAACCTTTATTTGGAGAAGAATATTGGTTCACGCATAATTGTTTAAGATACTTTGAAAAAAGAGAAAGACCAGCAATTAGTGGTGTCCAAGAAGAATCAATTGCGCATGAAGAATCAGAAAGTTTACAAAACATCAATAAACCCCCTATATACAATGTACCAAGAGGACCTGGTTCTTGCATAGTTAACCCATTAATCAATAAACCAGTTGGCCGTTATCCATATCTAGAAAGGCAAACTAAAGATCCATACTCAAGAATTATAAGCATTGACTCATTAAGAAATGACTTACATTCAATTAGATGTTCTTTATTTAGCGATATACCAGTAACTTCTAGTTATGGCGAAGAGTTTGAACAAAAATCAAGTACGTATGGTTATTGAAATTCTAAGACTTAATATGAACAGAAATTTATAACTTCCCATCTAAAGCACTAGGTGCAGGAAGATCAGGTCCAACATAACCCCTTAACAAAGTCCAGTACTCACAATCCTCAATCATTTTTTTTGCAGTTGGTTCATCTAGCTCTTTAAAATACACTTTAACTCCTTCATTTCTCAGTATATCTACAATAGTTAATTCACCATCAACTAAAGCAAGTTTTACAAGCCCTTCCTCAATTTGGAAATAATAAATTGTTCTTCCATCTCTATGCCCAAATAATCTTGGTTGTTTATTTTCTGTTTTACACACTACCCTTCTTTCTAACTCTTTAGCCATATCAACTTCTAAAACAGAACCATTAACATCCGGTTTACCAACTTTTAAATTAAAGTATCTAACAACCATATAATAAAGAATCAAAAGTTAAATTAATAAAGTTTTGTCTTATTCAAAATACTATTTAGGAAATATATAATTATCTTGCAGAATCAGCTTGTCTTTCTAACTCTATTTTCTTAGCAATAGCATTACTTTTATTGTCTTTATTATAAGCATTAACAATTTCTTCAGCTAAAAATTCATGCATTTTCTTTTTATTATTGTAAGATTTATGAAAAGATCCTTGAACCATCATTCTTAAAGCAACATCAATCCTTCTTTGAGGTGCGCAGTCAACAGATTGAGGATATCTAGCACCACCATATTCAATAGAAGTAATTTCATCTCTAGGAGCAGCATTCTCAACAGCCTTAACAAAAACTTCAATAGGATTCTTTTTAGTTAATTGCTCTACAACTTCAAAAGTTTTCTCAATCAATTTATAAACTTTAAACCCTTTTCCACCTGTATGTCCAGAAGTTAACTTATGTTTTTTACCTTTATGCCCAGGCCCCATTAACTTATTCATTAATCTTTCAACAATATTGTACTTGCTTTTATAAAATCTTATCCCCCCATACCTTCCACCACTTCTTGGAACCAATACAGGAATTACTGATACATATCTCTTCAAACCCTCATCACTAACTTGGATTCCACTTACATCCCACTTATTAAATAATTTAAAATTCATATTATCTTCTACCTTTTTCTATTTTTCCTCTAACTAAAGCATCCAAACTTTGATCATTAACCTTAATAACCTTCCATCTTGTCCCAGGAATATCTCCTTTAGATTTTCCCATTGCTCCACCTATACATTCAACAACAACCTCATCGTGTTCATCAATTAACTTAATAGCATTATTTCCAGGTGCAAAAGCTGTTACCCTTCTACCATTTTTTAATAATTGTACCTTTACAGCCTTCCTCATAGCAGAGTTTGGTTGCTTAGCTTCAATTTGCACTTTTTCTAAAACCATACCTTTAGCTTGATGAGCACCTTCTAAAGGATCAGACTTCTTCCTTAAATTTAAAGCTCTTCTAGTAAACCATTTATTACTCCATCTAAACTTACTTCTTTTAAGCTTTAATTTCCTTCCAGCTCCTAATCCTCGGGATTTTCTACCCATACTTTAAAACCTTAAATTCTTATTTATAAACGTTTCTAATGCCCTTTGCAACGAAATTTAATGTTTTAAAATAACTCTCTCCTAATTCCTTAAAAAACTTTTCAGCATTAACAACTTTCTTTCCAATTGTACCGGTCTTACCTAAAACCACAAATCTTTTCATTTTAGTTTATAATTATAGATTTTATATTACAAAACTCTAGCAACCCATATCTTGAAAGTTCACGACCAATTCCTGATTTTTTAATTCCACCAAAAGGCAATCTAGGATCAGACTTTGCAGGGGAGTTAATAGAAACAAAACCGCTTTGAATCTTTCTAGCAATTTCCTCACCTTTTTTACGATCTTTAGTCCAAACACTTGCAGCTAAACCAAATTCAGTATTATTTGCCTCTTCAACAGCCTCATCTTCGTTATTAACTTTTAAAATTGCTAATAAAGGACCAAAGGTTTCTTCTTTAAAAACAACACTCCCTCTTTTAACAGACAAAACAGTAGGCTCAAAATAATAGCCCTTTCTATTTAATCTTCCACTTCCACCAAATAAAATTTCAGCACCCTCATTAATCCCTCTTTTTAATTGGTCTAGCAATAAATTTAGTTGCTGTTCATTTGCTAAAGGCCCTATGTCAGTATTTTTATCAAAAGGATTACCAACTTTTAAACCTTTAACCAATTCAACAACCTTTTCTTTAAAAACATCAAACATTTCCTTAACAATAATAAATCTCTTGGCAGCTATACAACTTTGACCAGTGTTAATAAACCTTGCTCTAATAGCCCCTTCGCAGGCTTGCTTTAAATTTGCATCTTTCAAAACAATAAATGGGTCTGATCCGCCTAATTCCAAAACAACTTTCTTTAGGTGTTTAGAACAAATTTGTGCAACTTGAATTCCTGCACCAACGCTACCAGTCAATGAAACCCCATCAACTAAGGGAATAAATTTTTCAGCAATCTTACCGTGACCTATAACTGTCTGAAAAATATTCTTTGGAAATCCAGCATCCTTAAATGCGTCTTCTATAGCTAAAGCACAACCAGGAACAATACTAGAATGTTTTAAAATTACTGTATTCCCAACGGTCAAAGCGGGTACACCAAATCGAAATAATTGCCAGAGGGGAAAATTCCAAGGCATTATACAACCAATAACGCCTAAAGGTTGAAATGTTACAAAACTTTTTTTATTTTCAGTTTTAACAATTTCATCATTTAAAAATTTCTCTCCATTCTCAGCATAATAGTCACAGACCCATGCGCATTTCTCAACCTCTGGAATCGATTCTTTAATTGGCTTCCCCATCTCCCTAGTTATAATTTCACCAAATTTGTACTTTCTTTTTCTTAAAACATTAGCAATTCTTTTTAAATAATTACATCTTTCTTTAATACTTAATTTTGACCATTCTAAAAAGGCCTTCTTGGAACTATCAACTTTATTTTTAATTTCTTTATCAGTATCACACCTATAAGTTTTTATTATCTGCTCAGTTGTGGGATTAATCTTCTTTATTATCATTTTAAAACAGCCCTTTCAAAAACATCTAAACCCTCCCCCAATTGATCGTCTGTGATTACCAAGGGCATCAAAGTTCTTATAGCATTATTAAAGATTCCAGTTTTTAATATCAATAAACCATTTTCATAGCATCTTTTGATAACTGTTTTTGTAAACTCCTCATTTGGTTCTTTACCTTTCTTATCTTTAACAAACTCCATTCCACACATTGCACCCAAACCCCTAACGTCTCCAATAAATTTGCTATTAATCTTTATCTTATTAAACCGATTCAAAACAATATTTCCAATCTTCTCTGCTTTTAACCATAATTTCTCTTTTTGCATAAACTTAATAACTTCTAAAGCTGAAACACAAGCTAAAGGATTTCCAGAAAAAGTTCCTCCAAAGCCATTTTCTTGTACAGAATCCATAATTTCCTTTCTACCGGTAACTGCACTTAAAGGAATTCCATTACTTAGAGACTTAGCAGTTAAAATTATATCAGGCTCTATATTATAATGTTCAGAGGCAAAAAACCTTCCACTCCTGCAAAATCCTGTTTGAACCTCGTCTATAATTAAAACAATATTATTTTTCTTGCAAATCTTACTTAGACCTTGAACATATCTTTTAGGAGCAACAATAAAACCCCCTTCACCTGTGACTAATTCCATAACCAAACAAGCAACATTATCAGGATCAACCCTTCCATTAAAAAATGTTCCTTCAATATTCTCCAATAAATAATCTATATATCCTTCTTCATTTAAATTATCTGGTCTTCTATACAAATAAGGATAGGGTAATTTGTAAATTTCAGGAGCAAAGGGACCAAAACCAAATTTATATGGCTTAATTTTAGAGGTCATGGTTAAGGTTAACAAAGTTCTTCCATGAAAACCATGTTCAAAACTTATTACACTAGACTTACCAGTATATTTTCTAGCAGCCTTAATAGCATTCTCAACAGCCTCAGCACCAGTATTAAATAAAGCACTTTTTTTCTTAAAATTTCCAGGGGTAATTTGATTTAATTTTTTACATAATTCCACAAAACCTTCGTAACCTACTTCAGAAAAACAGGTATGTGTAAATTTATCTAATTGTTGTTTTATCGCTTTTACTATTAAAGGATTTGAATGACCCGAATTATTAGCACCAATTCCACCATAAAAATCTATAAACACATTCCCATCAACATCTTTAATTAAAGCATCCTTAGCCTCCTTAATGAAAATAGGAAAAAAATTACTATAACCAACAGAAACATTACTCTTTTTTTCCTTCAATAACCTTAAACTGTTTGGACCAGGTATTTTGGTCATTAATTTAATATTTTTCATCCTCTTTTCAATTTTTAATTAGAGATTTAGACTATAAAAAGTTATTTATTTAACTTAAAGAATTTCTAAAATCTTAATCTTAAAATTCAAAACCTTTCCAGCTAGTATATGATTTAAGTCTAAAGTTATTTCTTTATCACTTATGTCAGAAACTCTAGCAGGTATTTCTTGTCTATTTGGCAGTCTCATACCCAAAATCATTCCTTTTTTAATCTCTCTTCCAATATTAATTTGCTCCTTAGGTACTTTTCTAATTAATTTTAGGTTTACTTCACCATAAGCCTCATTTGATTGTATTTTTATATTCTTTTCCTCACCTTTACTCATCCCAATAACAGCAGCATCAAATCCCTTAATTATTTGCCCAGAACCAACCTCAAATTCCAACGGATCTTTACCCTTATTACTATCAAATACAGAACCATCTTCCAAACTTCCAGTATACTCAACCTTTATCCTATCGCCTTTCTTTATTGCCATTTTTATTTTAGCATTAATTAACAGTTTTTAAATATTTGTTTTTAAAATTCATCTAATTTCTTTTGTTTTTTATTGTTCACAGCATCCTTAAAAGGAGCCCAAGATTTTCTAAATATTTCAGGATGTTTCTCAAAATTTTCTTTTACAAATTTTCTACATTTAGGATCAGCCATATACCCTGAACCAAAATCTCCATATTTTTTCTTTAATTCCGCAACTTCCTTTTCCCTCTCACATTTTGCAATAATTGAAGCAGCTCCAACGATAAAAAAATTCTTGTCGGCTTTATGCTCAACAACCAATTCTATATTCTTATCTATCAACAAATTTAATAAATATTCTTTAAATTTTTTAATATTAGGACTTGGACAATCAATAATAGCCTTATCAGGTTTTAATTCATTAATAATCTCTGCTTGTTTATGTGCCTCCAACCAATTTAAATTCAATTTTCCACCATCAACAGCCATATCAATTTCTTCAGGTTTTACTTCAATAATCTTAACCTTTAAAGCTAAATCTTTAATTTTACTTTCCAATAAGCATCTCTTTTTATGCGTCAATAATTTACTATCTTTAACACCAATCTGTTTAAATTTCTCTTCTACAGTTTCATCGCCCAAAACCCCAACAAGATACATAGAAGCAATTATGGGGCCTCTTGCTGCTTCATCGATACCAAGAATTTTTACCATATCAACATAAACTTAAGAAAGCTTTTAAATCTTTTTACTTCTTAATTAACATGGAAATCTTAATACATTATGCAGGAGAAGTTGGAATTAAAGGTAAAAATAGGCCTTTCTTTGAAAAAAAATTACTTGACAACATAAGAAGCTCTATAAGAAAAATTGGATATAAAAAATTAAAAAAAACATATAGACAAATCATTATAGAACCAAATAATGAAAGTGATATTGAAAAATTAACTAATAAATTAAAAAATATCCCAGGCATTAGTTATTTTTGTATTTCAGAAACTTGCGATTTAAATATAGAAGAAATAAAAGAAAATGCTTTAAAAATTTGTAAAAAATTAAATCCAAAAACATTCTGTATTTCCACAAGAAGATCTAATAAAAATTTTAATTTAAATTCTCAACAAATTAATGAAATCGTAGGAAAATATTTGATAGATAAATTAAACCTAAAAGTAGACTTAGAAAAACACGATATAGTTATTTTTATTGAACTCTTACAAGATAAAGTATATTTATACACTAAAAAAATTCAAGGTATTTCTGGTTTACCAGTTGGAGTCACAGGAAAATTAATAGCTCTAATCTCAGGAGGCATAGATTCTCCAGTTGCATCCTTCAAAATGATGACTCGTGGTTGCTCCATGGTTTTATTACATTTTCATAATTATTCACAGCATTCTCCAGAAGTAAAAAATAAAATTTTAGATTTAGCAAAAACATTATCAAAATTTCAGTTCAAAACAAAACTTTATACAATAAATTTTAAACAAATACAGCAAGAAATAATAAAACAAATCCCTTCAGAATATAGAATGGTAGTTTATAGAAGGGTTATGCTCAAAATCGGAGAAGAAATATTAAAAAAAGAAAATGCTTTAGGCTTTGTAACAGGAGATTCTTTAGCTCAAGTTGCATCACAAACAATAGAAAACTTATCAGTTATTAACGAAGCAACGAAATTTCCAATATTCTCTCCTTTAATAGGAACAGACAAGCTAGAAATAATAAAAGAATCAAAAAGAATTGGTACTTATGAAATCTCAGTTTTACCATATGAAGATTGTTGTTCTTTTTTAGTTGCGCAACATCCAGCTACAAAAACAAATTTAGAAGAAATTAAAAAATTAGAATCAAAACTAAATATTAAAGCACTAGTAGAAATTGCCTTAAAAGATTTAGAATACCGAGAATTTATGAACTAATCTTTTGAATATTTTTCAACAAGATTATTATATTCCCCATCAACTATTTTCTCAAAATCTTCTCCATTCACTTCTGCGTATCTTTTTACATCAACCCAATCGCCCTGTAAAGCAAGCATATGAGAAGCTTTTTTTCTACTAGGTACCCTATTTTTAGCACGATCGAGATAAAATTTCCAAGCTCTATGAACAGGAACTATCAATCCTTCTAATTGTTTTTTATTTTCTTTTAAACTTCTTAAATCTACATTAAATCCTTTTAGAGAATAAATACAATAGTTTACAAGAACTTGGATTTTTTGGTAAGTTGAATCTACTTTAAAATCATTTTTACTAGAGAGACCTTGACTTTCTTTTATTAGTTTATCATCTAATGAATAATTAGTTACCATATATTTTAATAAATTCCTAAACTTATAAATCTTTCTATTTTGTAATTACTTACTAATAACTAATTTAAAACCTTTTAACGTCAACTAATTTATAATCCCTAACCTTTTTCAAATCCTTAACTTGCATTTCTAAACCATAAGCTAAATCCCCAGAACCACAATTAAACCATTCAAATTCCATTAATTCCTTATCCACAAATAAAGGCAATTTAACCAAGGCAGGACAAACTTCTCCAGGCTCAAAACCCTCTTCTTTTAATTCCTCTTTCTTAGCCAATCTTACTTTATTCCCAACTATATCTTTTACTTTAGAAAAATCTATCATTCTATCTAATTTAATAGAAAATGCATATCTTTTACCTTTTTTATCAACTAAAACTATTGTCTTAAACGTACTTTCAGGATCTTTAAATAATTCCTTGCACCCAACATTCCTTCCTCTTGTTTTTAATTTTATTAAATTATATTCTATCTTTAATTTATCTAAAATTTTAGCTACTTTTATTTTAGGCTTTAGCATAAGTTTTTCTTTAAAACTCTAATTATAAATATTTCGTTAAAAAGGCTAGCGGGGGGTAGACTTTCAATTTCTTTCCAAGGTTTCTTCCTAAGAAAGCTCATTTGAACTACCGACCATCCCGATAATTTAATATTTTCGGGTTTCTTAGACAATCTTATGAGCCCCTTCCGCATTTTCTTTTCCCAAGTTTTTTTCCTAAGAAAAGCTGTGACGGACACTCCAGACTGTCCTATTGCAGTTTGTTAACCAAAATTAACAAATCCCCGCTATAAGTCTAAAGTACCCTTTACTCTAAAATATAAAGATAAAGAACTATTTTTAACCTTATCGGTAGGTAAAACTTTGTGTTCTAACTTCAATTAAATGCACTTAGTCCTCCTTCTTTTTAAAATCTTTGAAATATACATCTTTAGGAAACTTGTATTTCAATTCTTGGTACGGTCTTTGAT
>JACQNH010000003.1 GCA_016203175.1 Candidatus Woesearchaeota archaeon | reverse complement strand
GTAGCTATAGAGTTATTGCCTCTTCCCAATAGAGTCTTGTTAATTTGAGTATCTTGTCCTCTCCTAGGTATAGTCGCATTTGTATTAAAATCACATTCATTTGCAGGACTTCCACCTGTTAAATTGGCAACTGTAAAGTTCTCCGCATATATTCTAAATGCACTATCTGTTTCACCAGTTAAATCTGTAGCATTAACTGTAATGTTGGCTATATCCACATTACCTGTATTGTTCAATCCTAAAGGATCATTATTTGAAGTTTGATTTGTATCAACAACATTTAATGTACCCCATGTTAATGAAGTTGGATTCATTATAAATGCGGTTAGCGCATTGAACGTAAAGCTTATTCCTGTCATGTTCCCAGCAGTTGTTGAATTCTCAGCTCTAGCTCCACTTACATCACTTACAGAAACATTAACATTCCAGCTTCCACTTCCATCAAAGTACCACATATTAACTGCACATGTATAGTTAACAGAATTAGCATTAATATCCTCTCCAACAGTACAACTTGCATTCCTACTTGCTTCTCCTGTTTTATTAAAGATTGCTAAAGCAGTACTATCATTCAGATCAGCTACGCCATCGGGGTCACTTGCCACAAAAGAGAAGTTTACAGATCTATTTGAATTTTCTACTGGATCAACTGCTGCAATTGCAGAAACATTTCTAATTGAAGGATCATTATTTCCAGCAGCCACACTTGCATTATCTAAAACACTATAATTACTAAATCCTGTTACATTAAATATTACAGTTGCTGCTTTCAAGCTTGTGTAATTAAAGCAGCTTACTCCAACAGTAGCATTACAAGCAAAGTTTGTTCTATAAATTATTGGTGCTGTAAACGTAATTCCTGGACTTCCCAGAATAGTTATATTTGCAGAAGTATTTATCTGAACAAGATCTGTAGTAGTATCATTAACAAAAAAAGAATTATTGCCTATTCTTATAATGCTTGTTTCAAAACCAAATAAGCTTGGACCTGTACCATTTATTGGTTTGAAAAATCTTATGTTCCCAAATGTTTGATTAAAGAAATTAACAGTTCCGTTTATAGTATAATTTCTTATTGGTTGATTAATTAGATTAGTACCATTAATCATTTGTGTTGAGATATTTAATTCCATTCCTGCAGCATATTTTATAGTATTATTTGTGAAATTATTATTTTCTGGGAAATTTGCTCCTGCTGCAGTAAGTTTGAAAGCATCAACAGCATAATCTATAGTATTATTTGTTATGCTATTATTATGGGCTCTTCCTGTAATTGCAATTGCACTGCCATTTGCTTTTAAGAAGTTCTCCAATATTAAATTATAGTTAGCATTTTGGATAAATATTGCAGTATCATTTAAGGTTATATTATTCTTTAAAACAGTATTACAACAAGCGTTTAATTTAATATGAATGCCTACAACATCTTGCTGTGTGGTGGGATTTACTCTTCCTGCTAAGGTAATATTATTTGATTCTATAATATTCCCAGTTGAGCTTACACCAATACCATCTACACCATTACTTACACCACTTACAGTCATTTCAATTATGTTATTTTTTATTGTATTATTTCCTGAACTTGCATCGGATATGTCTAAAATAAATCCATTCGTCGTGTTCATCCTATTTGAAGTTATATTAACTTGAGGGGTAGTTGTAAGTAATATTGCTGAGCTTGATTCACCTATCAAAGTATTGTTAATGATAGTTAAGTTTACTGATGCTAAAGAACTTATAGGGTTGAAACCACTTGCTACAGAATCAATTGTGTTATTTATAATAGAAATATTCGCTGAGGTATCTATATTTATACCATTTGCCTGAGAGAGTATACTATTATTTATAATTGTTGAATTTTCTGCATTAATATAAATAGCATCAGCATTTGTAGTTTGTGTACTTCCTTTAAATATAGGACAATTTTTAACTGTTATACCTGTTAAAGCTTGTCCACTAATATTTATCCCTCTCCCGGCAGAGTTGATTGCATAAGTTATATTAAATCCAGCACAATTCAACTCTACATTTGAAGCAGTTATATTAAAGCAGGTTCCAGGGGCTGTCAAATTTTGAGTCATTGTAGTAGACGTTGTAATATTTCCACAACTAACAGGAGAGATTACAGTATACTTTCTCAATTCAGTTTGATTTTCGTTATTCGACTGATCTGTTGCTGAAGCAGAATAATTGTAACTTCCAATTGCTAATCCTGTCTTATTCACTAAAAGATGCCATTGTGAATTATTAAACTTATACAAATTGGTTTGGTAACTGAAATTAATCTCATCTGCTGTTAAAGTCCTGTTCCACATTTTCAATTCATCAATCAAACCATCAAAAGGATGAGGGAAAGTAGTGTGGTCTTGCTTGCCGATCCAAAGCTCTCTTGTTGAGCTTCCTGCAGACCCATTTCCCGTACCAGAATCCCAACGTCCTATAGTTAAATTTCCATTAACATAAATTTTCATACTATTACCCTCCCCAAATGTATAAGTTAATGCAACATAATACCATGTAGAAGGCGTACCTACTTTTGCATCAGTTAAAGTGTTATATTGGTGATAGCTTCCAACTGAGTCATGATAAAAGAAAAGGAATCCGCTTGCATTAACAACCCAACCATATCTTACTGAACCACTTTGAGTTATCATTTTATCAACAATCGCATCTGTAGTAGTATTTGTTACCCTATTAATCCATGCAGTTACACTCATATTTCCAAATTCAAGTCCAGCATCATGAGGTATAGATATATAATCATTAACTCCATCAAATTGGAAGGCTGCCCCATATCTCCCAGATAAATTAACGAAAGCTCCTGATTGTGCAGTACCATTATGTCCATTTCCTGAGACATCAAAGATTGTAGTATCAGTTTCTCCTAGACTGGTTCTATTATCAAAGTTCATCATTACTTCTAGGCTATCATTGATCATAGTATAATTAGTATAATTGAAATTGAATTTTATCTCCTTCATAAGATGATCATCAATAGTTAAATTGATAGTTAAATTAGTGTCTGTGCTGCTTGTTCCATTAGGTGGGGTTGGGAATGTAAAATTAATTCCGGGTGCAACAGTAGGATCTATTATATGGTCAAACTCAATTCCTCCTCCAACAATTTTTAAATCAAATGTATTTTGGAATCCTTCTAGGTTACTTAACAATACCTTATACTTCTTATCAATCTCTATATTTTCAAATGTCGTAATTATTTTATCTAATCCTTCTTCATAAACTTCAATACTTCCTGAATTAACACTTCTTGCGTATATAGTAATGTCATTATCTTTACTCAAATTATCTTCAAATCTAACTCTAACATAATGACCAACAGGTATTTCATTGGTCCAAATATAATCCCTAGCTTTAACGAGATCATAAATATCTTCTATAAATAATCTGTTTTCATCCAGATGTTCAGCTTTAGCAATTGGAATAAACCCCCCACCAAATCCAGAGAATGAATCTGCTTCAAATACAATATGATCTCCTCTATCTTCAAAGGTTATATTGGCCTTCTTCCATTCAAGACATTTAAATGCCCCCAAGTCAAAAGTATCACACTTGTATATTGCATTAATTTGTTTTTCATTCTTTGGAAGGCTTACCACAGATTTATTTAATGTAATGCTCGGTATATAAACAATTGGCGTCTTAATTATTTTATCTCCTACGCGGTCTATAAACACATCTACTTTAGTTGAAATTATCCCTGTTAAATTAAGTTCAGTATCATTTGTATTAATGGTAACAGTCTTTCCTTCTATCTTAGGTGAACTTAAATTATTTCCAAATTTATTTTTAACTCTAATTTCGATATTTGAAGGATCAAGCTCTGAACTATTAAATATTCCAGCATAAGCCCCCTCTGTTGAAACATCAAAGCTTACCTTTTCACCTTCATATTTTAGTACGGTAGGAGTCTCTTTCCATTCTCTGCAATAGAATCCCCCTATATCAAATGAACTACACCTAGCTATGCCTGTTAGTAGTCTATCCCTTGGTATCGTAATTGTTATTCTTCCTTCTATTGATCCAAGGTAAATGATAGTATCCTGTGTTTCACGAACCTTACCACCACTTATGATAATTCTGCTTAAATCAGTAATTTTAGTAGGTTCTATTATTACACTAATCAATCCATCATATGTATTCGCGAATATAAGCCCATCATTTACAGTGGATTTGCCAATTACTTCTCCAAACTTATCATAAACAGGCACGTTAATATCTCCAGCTATAAAAAATCCTGTGAATGTTCCTCCTAAATAAATTATAATCAATGCAAATAATATTGTTAAAGCTGTTAACTCTGCTCTAGATTTTATTTTTCTTAAAGTTTCAGTTTCTTTTTCTACTTTAATTTTTTTGTCACATTTATCAATTGAATTTTTGTAGTAAGCTATACATTCATCATAGTATTTAATCCATTGGTCTAAAGTTCTATTTTCTAAAACCTCTGATAACTGTTGAGCATAATCATTTTCATTAATTAGGCCTTTATTATATTGATAATTTAATGAATTAGCAAATTCAACAATCTTTCCTTTATAGGTTTCACAAAGTTGGATATCTCTAATTAATCTAACCTTTCTCTCTTCCAACTTCCCTATCTTGTTATTTTTGCTTTTCATTTTTGTTTTTAGCTCTTTGATAAACAGTCCATACAGTCCTATCATTACGTTTCAACAAAACTGCAATTTCATGAAAACTTAGAGAAAATTTATTCTTCAAATAGAAAACAAGCGCTTCTAAACTCGATAAATTAGAATCTAAAATTGAAACAGGAACCCAATAAGAAACTTCAGAAATCGTAAATCTTTCAGGATATTTTTTATTTGCTTTATTAAAAATATGCCAAACATTTCTTTCATCTCTTCCAATTTTCCTTGATATTTTGCGTAAAGATAATTCTTTATTTTCCTTCAAATATTTAACAACTGATTCCAAAAAAGTAAGATGTTTTGATAAAATTTCTAATGGGAAGGTAAGCTGTTCTTCAAGCAATTTTTGCAAATCCTTAAAAGACAAATTATATTTTTCTTTAAGCGGAAGAAGTATTTCTTTTACTTTATTTATTGCAGCAAGGTCTTCTTTAGATATCTTAGAAAACACATTAGTCTGCTTTGGAACAGTTGCATCCATCGAGCGCTCTATACGTTATATGTAAGTAATATCTTATAAATATATCCATTTTTATACGTTATATGTAAGTATAATAATTATTCATAAAGTTTATATATTCATTGTATACACTTAAAATATACACAAAATGGAAGACATATTTGAAAATACAGTCTTATGCAATAATTGTAATTCAAGAACAGATAAAATAATTACTATCAAAGACAATTTTCAACTTAGGAAATGGTTATGTAAAAAATGTAATAAAGAATGGTATCATCCAGGTGATTTACAAGAATACAATGAATTTAAAGAATTAAAAAATAGAAAATTCCAGGTCAAATTAAGAAAAGTTGGTAATTCTCATACAATTTCAATTCCTAGAGAAATTATACAATTCGAGGAAGAATTTGAAAAAGCTATTAATGAATTATTAGATATTTCTTTAGAAGAACCTAGAAAGCTTTCAATATACTTCTCTAGAAGAATAAAGCTTATTAAACCAGGGGAAGAAAAAGACTAAAATGACAGATCCTTCAGTTAAATTAAAAGTAATGGAAGCCTTACAGGAAGAAGCTTACAAAGGCGTTGTTAGAATAGACACCCAAACAATGAGAACTATTAATGTAAGGCCCGGAGATATAGTTGAAATAGAAGGTGGAAGAAAAACAGTTGCTTTAGTTGACAGAGCTTATCCTACAGATTTAGGTGAAGAAGTAATTAGAATGGATGGGATAATGAGAAGGAATGCTAAAACAGGTATTGGAGAAACAGTTTTTGTAAGAAAAGCAGACGTTAAAGAAGCAAAATCGATTACAATAGCTCCGGCACAAGAAGGGGTTTACATCCAAGCAGATCCTGGTTTATTTAGAAGAGGTTTATTAGGAAGATCATTAGTTAAAGGGGATATAGTTTCTTTAGGTGGTGCACAAAGACGTAGAAGAACAATGGCAGGTTCTAATTTTGAAGATATTTTTGAATTTTATAATCAAGGTTTTATGGGCTCATTTGCATTTGGTGGTTTAAAATTTGTAGTTGTTGATACAAATCCAAAACAATCAGTAATAGTTTCTGAATTAACTGAAATAAACATAAATCCAAAAGCTGTTGAAGTTACTGAAGAAAAGATTCCAGAAGTTACTTATGAAGATATTGGTGGCTTGACAGATGAAGTTAAAAAAGTAAGGGAAATGATCGAGCTTCCTTTAAAACATCCGCAATTATTCGAACGTTTAGGAATTACACCGCCACGTGGAGTTTTACTTTTTGGTCCACCAGGTACAGGTAAAACTTTAATAGCAAAAGCAGTTGCAAACGAAACAGATGCTAATTTTTTATTAGTAAACGGCCCCGAGTGCACATCAAGGTTTTATGGAGATTCAGAAAAAAAGATTAGGGATTTATTTGAAGAAGCTGAAAAAAATGCACCATCAATAATTTTTATAGATGAAATCGATGCGATAGCCCCTAAAAGAGAAGAAGTTTATGGGGAAGTCGAAAAAAGAATGGTTTCTCAATTACTTTCAATGATGGATGGATTAAAATCAAGAGGGAAAATCGTAGTAATTGCTGCAACAAATAGACCCAATTCTTTAGACCCTGCTTTAAGAAGACCAGGTAGATTTGACAGGGAAATTCAGATTGGGGTTCCAAATAAAAAAGCAAGATTAAATATATTAAAAATTCACACAAGAAATATGCCCTTAGAAAAAGATGTTAAATTACAACAATTAGCAGATATCACCCATGGTTTTGTAGGTGCAGATTTAGCAGCATTATGTAAAGAAGCAGCAATGAGTGTTATTAGAAAAATAATTCCAAAAATAAAGCTAGAAGAAAATCAACCTATACCCAATGAGGTTTTAGAAAGTTTAATTATAGCTCAAAATGATTTCAAGGAAGCATTGAAAGTTGTTAGACCTTCAGCATTAAGAGAAGTTTTTGTTGAGAAACCAAATGTTAAGTGGGAGCAAGTTGGGGGTATGGAAGACTTAAAAGAAGAGATGAAAGAAGCTATTGAATGGCCTTTAAAAAATCCAAAAGTATTCTCTAAAATGGGCATTAGGCCTACAAAAGGAATTTTATTATTTGGTCCCCCAGGTACAGGTAAAACTCTAACAGTAAAAGCAATTGCAACAGAATCAGAAGCAAATTTTATCTCTATTAAAGGTGCAGAAATAATGGATAAATATGTTGGTGAAGCTGAAAAAGCAATCAAAAGAATATTCCAAAGAGCAAGACAAACAGCACCTACTATAATTTTCTTCGATGAAATAGACGCAATAGCACCTAGAAGAGGAACTGATTTTGGAACTAAAGTAACTGAAAGAGTTGTAAATTCATTATTAACTGAAATGGATGGTTTAGAAGCTTTATCAGATGTTATTGTTGTTGCTTCGACTAATAGGCCAGATTTATTAGATCCAGCATTAATAAGGCCTGGAAGATTTGATAAAATAATTGCAACTAAAGTTCCTGCAAAGAAAAGCAGATTAGAAATTTTCAAAGTTCACACAAAAGATATGCCTTTAGCAAAAAATATTAACTTAGATGATTTAGCAGAAAAAACAGATGGCTATGTTGGTGCAGATATAGAAGCATTATGTAGAGAAGCAGCAATGATAGCTTTAAGAGAAGATTTAGAATCTAAAGAAATTACTTTAAAGCATTTTGAAAAAGCATTAGAAAAAATAAATCCATCATTAGACGAAAAAGATATTAAAATATTTAAAGAATTAGAAGAAACAATGAAGAAATCTCAACCTTTAGAAGTTCCTAGTTATATGAGATAACTTTCAAGTAGTAACAAAATAGAAATATTTATAAACCCTTAATTTCTATAATTTTAAGGTGTTTAACTAAAAATGTCAGACAATGCAATTATATTCCAAAGAATTCTTAATTATGAAGGAAAGTTATTTGAAACTTTAAGAGAAGATGAAGTTCCAATGGCTCTTGAACAAGCCCAGGGGTATGTAAAAAGTGGCTTTGTATTCACAGCGCCTGATCTTATCGAACAAAGGATAAATCATCCTGATTTAAACCATCCATTCTGGAATCGGTATACTACTTTAACAGAAGAAAATAGAATAGAAGAGACTATATTAACCTTCCATGGAGGCTACGTATTTAACACTCCTAAAAGAATAAAAACTGCAATAAGCCAAGGATTAATTAACGGGGCAGGAAGACTAACAGATAAAGAAATAAAAATCTTAAAAGCATCCATTAAAAAAGGAGCAATCCAAGATACACAAATTCCAATTATAAATTATGGGGATTTCATTAAATTTACTCGATTTCAAATCTTGGAATTGCCAAGACCATACGGCGTTTCCATGCCATTAAGTCAAGCACAACAGTTAGAATCAAAAAGTCATCCTTTAAGCACATTGGGCAAATCCCCTTTATTTAAAGTAAGAGCAGGTGGTAATGATCAAGCTAATATTTACTTAGACATTCTTGTCAGATTAGGCACTGAATCCTACGGTAATCGGTATGGGTTTCAGGAGGAAGGAGCAGGGCTTTTGCTTGTTGTTAACGACGATTTCGACTACGGGTTCTATGGCGGTCATCTTGGCAGCCATGCTCTCTTCTTCGGGGTAAAAGAAAGCGCCGAAGGCGCCACTAAAAATTTTATAGTAGTTAATCCTAATTTAACAGAACAATTAGAAACTATAAAAACAGCTGTAAAAAGTTTAGAAACTCTTTGTAAATAACTTTTTAAATTAAAAGTTTTACTTCTTTTTGTCTTGGCATTATCTTAAACTATTTTTCCGCTTTGACAGTTTAGGGCGATGTTTGGGCTACATGCTGTTTTATTAATGCCCTTTGATTAAGGCTATAAAATACAGCTGCAACACTTAGTAAGAAATTAAAGGATGAAGCAGCAGTGCAGATACAGTAAGGCAGCTACACTTTGGGTGTTTGCTTGTTGTAAACAACAACTTCAACAACGGGTTCAATGGCAACAGTCATCTTAACAACAATGCTCGCTTCTTCGGAATAACCTAGACAAGCCAAGACACATTTATGAAAACTTACAAAAATATCTGGGATAAGCTTTGTTCTATGAAAAATTTAGAATTAGCTTTCAAAAAAGCAAGAAAAAATAAAACCTTAAAGCCATATGTAAAAGAATTTGAAAAAGATTTTCACAGTAACCTGTTGCAGTTAAGAATGGAACTCCTGCTATTAGCTTACAGACCAAGACCACTAAAAACTTTTATCATACATGATCCAAAAACAAGAAAAATTTCAAAATCTGATTTTAGAGATAGGATAATACATCATACTTTGGTTAATATTCTAGAGCCTATTTTTGACAAATCTTTTATTTATGATTCCTATGCAAACAGAAAAGGTAAAGGAACATTAAAAGCAATACAAAGATTTGATTGTTTCAAAAGAAAAGTCTCTAAAAACAACACAAAATCTTGTTATGTTTTGAAGGCAGATATAAAACATTACTTTGAAACTGTAGATCACGAAATATTAATCCGAATTATAAAAAGAAAAATAAAAGACGAAAGAGTAATCTGGCTAATAAAACAAATACTAAACAATTTCAAAACAAAAGAAAATGGAATGCCTTTAGGCAATCTAACATCCCAATTCTTTGCAAATATTTACTTAAATAGATTAGATCAGTTCATCAAACATAAATTAAGATTAAAATATTATATAAGATACGTAGACGATTTTGTAGTTATCCATATCTCAAAAGAAAAATTAGAAAGGATAAAAAATACAATAAATAATTTTTTAAAAAATAACTTAAGATTAGAACTTCACCCGGATAAATCAAAAATTTTAACTTTAAAGCACGGTATTCCTTTTTTAGGTTTTAGAGTCTTCTATTTTTATAAGTTACTTAAGAAAAACAATATTGAAAAAATGAAAAGAAAAATATTGATTTTTGTAAAACAACTTAGTAACAATTTAATTGATTACGATAAAATATATGCAAGTTTTGAAGGTTGGTTAGCCTATACCCTACAAGCAAATACAAACAATTTAAGAAAAAAGTTTATTGAAGATTTTGAAATTAAATTTAAAAAAGAAGTTTCATCTATCGAAGTAAACAGGTTACCAAAATCAATAAAATCTTTCAGTAAACTATTTTAATCCCACTTACTTGTTTTCTCCCTAGCTTCTTTTAATAAGGGTTCTACAGGTTTTTTGAAATTAATGCTTCCAAACAATTCTTTAAGGTTATTTCGCTTCATTTTTAATGCCCCAAATACAAATCCTTCACTAATTTTTTAGCAGATAATTCAGGGCCATCATGCAAAGCTATTCTACCTCTTTCCAAAACATAAGCTTTATTACAAATCTCTAAAGCCATATGCGCATTCTGTTCAACTAAAATAACACTAGTTCCTTGTTTATTAATTTCTTTTATTTTTCTAAATATTTCAACCATTGTTTTAGGCGCTAAACCCAAACTTGGCTCATCTAATAAAATTAATTCAGGTTTTAACATTAATGCTCTACCAATAGATAACATTTGTTGTTGTCCTCCAGATAAAAAAGTAGCTTTCTGATTTCTTTTTTCTCTTAACAAAGGAAAAATCTCATAAACTTCTTCTATTCTATCGTTAATAACTTCTTTATCCCCAATAAGATAAGCTCCCATTTCTAAATTTTCCTCAACACTCATAGTTTGAAATACCATTCTACCTTGAGGTACATAAGAAATTCCATGTTTAACAATTTCATCAGGATTCTTATTTGTGATATCATGATCTTTAAAAGATATTTTCCCTTTATCTGCTTTCACTAGTCCAAATATGGTCTTTATAGTGGTACTTTTTCCAGAACCGTTAGGACCAACTATCGCTACCAAATCATTTTTTTTAACTTCCAAATTTATACCATGTAAAATCTTTAAATACCCATAACTCGCTTCTAAATCTTCAACTTTCAAAATCATAATTTCACCTTCTTTCCTAAATAAGCCTCCAAAACTTTAGGATTATTTTGTATTTGCTTTGCGGTTCCTATAGCAATTTCTTGTCCATAATCCATAACAATTACTTTATCAGCTAAACCCATAACAAATTTCATATCATGCTCTATAAATAATATTGTTTTTCCTTCTTTTTTCAATTTCAATAAGACATCTTTAATTTTTTCTCTCATTACAGGATTTACTCCAGCAACAGGTTCGTCAATCAATAATAAGTTTGCTTCAGTAGCTAATATTCTCGCTATTTCTAATAATTTTTGTTGTCCATAACTTAAATTCTCAGCATGTACATTTTCTTTATCCTCTAAACCAACAATTTTTAAAAATTCTTTGCATCTTTCTTTATTAGTTTTCTCTTCATGTCTAATAAACTTTGGATTAAAAATTGTTTTTATTAAATTATCAGCTTCTTTATGTTTTGCTAATAATAAATTCTCTAAAGCAGTTAATTTTGGAAATAATCTAATTAATTGAAAAGTCCTTGCTAATCCTAAATTGGCTATTTGATAGGGAAATAAACCGTCTATAGGTTCACCTTTAAAGTGAATATGTCCTTTATCAGGCTTTATGAAACCTGTAATTAAATTAAAAACAGTAGTCTTTCCTGCTCCATTAGGTCCTATCAAAGCAATAATTTTATTCTCTTCTATATTAAAATTACAATTCTGAACAGCTTTTACACCATCAAAACTTTTATCTAAATTTTTAACTTCCAGCAACATTTTTCTCTCCTTTTAATTTTTCACCTAAAAATCCTTGAGGTCTTTTAATCAATAAGAAAATTAAAATTCCAGCATAAATCATCTGCCTTAAAGACCCTATTGCAAAACTAGGCAAAGGCAAAAATCTTAATGGTTCAGGTAACAAAATTAAAATTATTGCACCCACTATAGAACCTTCAACAGAAGCTAAACCACCAACTATAATCATTGAAATCATTAATATAGACTCCATAATTGAAAAACTTGAAGGATCTATAAAAGTAATATAATGCGCATATAAACTTCCGGCAATACCTGCAAAGAAAGCAGATATAATTAATGCCTGAGTCTTATATCTTACAACATTCTTTCCCAAACTTGAAGCAGCCAATTCATCCTCTCTAATCGCTTTTAAAACCCTGCCATAAGGAGAATTAACTAAATGCTTTATAATCAAATAAGTTATTAAAACAAAAATTAAAATCAAAATTAAAAAATAAAATCCAGAAAAAGTAAATCCAAATAATTGTGGTTTAGGAATCCCTGGTAAACCTAATGGCCCTCTAGTTAATGAAGTCCAATTTCTAAATATATTCTCAATAATTATTGCAAATCCTAAAGTAGCTATTGCTAAATAATCTCCTTTTAATTTTATAGTAGGTATCGCTAATAATAAACCAAAAAAACTTGCAACTAACCCCCCAATTAATAAACCAAACCAAAAAGGGATTCCAAAATTTAAAGCTAACAATGCAGATGTATAAGCACCTATACCATAAAATGCAACATGACCAATATTCAATAAACCAGTAAAGCCAATTGCCAAATTTAAACTTATACTCAATATAGAATAAATTCCAATTAATATTGCTAAATGAATTAAATAAGCTTCAAACGCCATTATCCTGACACCTCTTCTCTTGTTTTAACACCAAATAGTCCATTAGGCCTAAACAATAAAAAAATTACTAAGATTACAAAAGCAATTGCATCTTTATAGCCAGAAGGTAAAAACCAAATGCCTAAATTTTCTATTATTCCAATTAAAAATCCACCAATCAAAGCGGCTGGTACATTTCCAATCCCACCAATAACACTTGCAGTTAAACCCTTTAAAATTACAACAAAACCCATACTATGTTCTAAATTTTGTTCCAATGCAACTAAAATTCCTGCAAACCCAGTTAACAAAGCGGATATAATAAAAGTTTTAGTTATTATTCTTTCAACATTAATTCCTAAAGTAGATGCAATTTGTTTATTATCAGCAACAGCCCTCATTGCTTTTCCTAATCTTGTTTTCATAAATAACGTCAATAATAAAAATAAAACTAGGGAAGTTACAATTAAAATAATTTGAATTTTTGTTATTATTGCTCCAAAAATTTCATATCCCTTTGTAATTGGTAATCCAAAAGTTTTTACCTCAGCCCCAAATAATAATAAAATAATTCCTGTAATAAATAAAAAAATTCCAAAAGAAGCTAATAACAAAATAAATGTACTTGCTTTTCTTTTTCTTAATGGCTTGTAAACTAAAAAATTAATTAAAATCATTGTCACTGCAGCAATTATTAAAGCTAAAATAAAAGCTATAAAAAAATTCAGTTTTAAAACAATATTAAAAAAATAAGCAGAAAATGCTGAAACAACAAATATAGCGCCAGGACTCAAATCCATAAATTTTACAATATTAAATATTAAAGAAAAGCTAGCAGCCATTAACGCATAAATCGCGCCAGCTATTATCCCATTTACTAATAATTGAGTCAATACCATTTTAATTAGTTATTTATATCAATTTTAAAGGTTTTGAATCTGAAAAATATATACAAAAAGAAAAAATTAAAAGCTATTCTTTAACAACAACCTTTCCATTCCTGACAACTTTGGTTACATAATTTACAGTTGCTAAATCACCATTATTATCTAAGGTAATCTCTCCTGACACACCTTTATATTTATTAAATTTATACAATTCATTTTTTAGTATATTCATTCTCTACTAATTGTCCATCTGCTTCTATTAAAACAGAAGTATTTATAAATAAAAGGATACATTAATATCCAATGGCAACCAAAAACGTGTTAAAAAAACTAATAGACTCAGAGGATTTAATAGTTCCAACTATCTTTAAACCTGGCCAATTCGCTATTATTAAGAAAATAAATGAAGGTAAAAAACTCACAGAAAACGAAAAGCGGTATCTAAGAGGCAGACTAGGTAAAAAAATTAGTATTATAGAATCACTTCAAGGTAAAACACCAATAAACAATCTTGTCTTATTCTTAAATAATCTCAATAACTATTATATCACAGGTACAGAAGCTCTCAAACATAATGGTTTTGGTTGGTATTTCACACCTAAAATAATAGAGATCATAAATACAAAAATTGAAGGAAAAATAAACTTTGGAAATAAGGTATTAAAATTTATTAGGGTAAAATCATTGGAAAACAGAGAGCATCTATTAGACAAGGATAACGGATTAAAATACGCTACAAACGAGCAGATTCTTAATGATACTAAAATAACCAAAAATAATTTCGTTAGAAAGATATGCTTGCAGATGTTATCGAGATATAGAACCATGTTTATCAATAATAATTCTCTTTTTAATAACTTAATCAAAAAAGAAAAAGAGATTGACTACAAAGCATATGGAGTATAAATGGCAATTCTTAAAATATTAAAAGAAATTTTAAATGAAATTGAAGAAGATAACCCTTTTAATCTAATTCTTAAAGGTGGAACGGGATTAGCTCTCTACCATTTAAACTATCACAGGGAATCAGAAGATCTTGACTTTGACACGACTAATCCAAAAGATTGTCATAAAAACTTAGAAAACTATTTTTTAACAATTCTTGAAAATATGAAAAAGAAAGGGACGATAAACGATTATAAAAAAGGCAAAAGCGGATTAGCAACAACGAATAGGTATCATATGAAATTAGAATTAAAGACGCACAAAACATTTTATACTAAAATTGATGTTGACTTCGTTAAACCAGTTGAAAATCTTAAGAAAAGTGGCAACTTATTTTTTTACCCAATTGAAAGAATCTTTATAGGTAAAATGATTACTTTTACAAATAGGGAAGAGTTTAAGGATGTTTACGATATTTTCTACATCCTACCAAAAATTGACTCAAGTTTTTTTAAGGGAAACCAAAAAGTTATTGAACTAATTGAAAATTTAATAGACTTAATTAATAAAAAAGACATTCTACTAATATATAAACAAGCCTTTAGAAATATTGATCTACATTTTAAGGGTTTAAATGAACAGAATGTTAAAACATTTATTTCAAAATTAACAACAGAACTAAACAAATTTAAAAACATGCTTTAATCCACTTTAGTCAAAATCTTGCTCTTATCCCCAACTAAAACAGTCTTCTCAGCTTGACTAACCAAACCTTTACCTCTCTCAACCAAAATCCTATACTCTTCAATAATACCCTCTCTTTCTAAAGAAGTTAAACTAAAATTTGAAAATTGTTTTAACCACCTTTTAGCAAATGGTAATGTTTTAAAATTCTCTTCTACAAATTTTATTATTTTTCTTCCTTCCATATTCCTTGTATTCTTAACTTGTCTTAATCTAAAAATTCCAGAAGGCTTTCCATCTATAACAATGCCTTCACCATTAGTTGCAAAAGGTTCAATAGCTATTACCATTCCTTCTTCTAATTCAACATCACTCCCATTATCATAATTTGGGATTGTTAATCCAGCATGTTGTCTATACTCTTCAACTTGATGCCCACATAAATTTCTTATAGGACTAAATTCAAAACTTTCTATTGCTTCTTGAATTTCTTTTCCAATTTCTCTTAATCTAATCCCCGTTCTGACAATTTTTAAAGCAGCTTTTAACGCCTCTTCACTTGCTTTAACCAATTCAGAATTTTTTCCTAAATCTATTGTACAAGCATTATCCCCAATATAACCCTCAACATGAACCCCAACATCTAACTTAACTAAATCCCCCTCCTTAAAAACTATAGGATCCTCAATTCCAGGAGTGAAATGAGCCGCAATTTCATTTATACTTAAATTGACCGGGAATGCTGGCTTACCACCTAAATCGTAAATCTTTTTCTCTACATCCTCAGCTACTTTTAATAAGGGCACATTAACTTTAATTAATTTTCTACCATACTCTAAACATTCAGCAGCTATTTTTCCAGCCTTTTCATAATCTTTAATTTCCATTTAAGGTTCTTCTCTCCCAATCAAATTAATTTTATCAAAATGCTTATCAAATGAGATTAATGTTTTAATGTTATTACTTATCATGCAAGATACAATCAGGCTATCATCAAAGTCTAGTTTGTACTTTTCAGAAAAATTTAAAGCATTATAAACCTCTTTCAGAGAAGGTCTAATTATTTCAAAATTTAATTCATTTAATAGGAAAAGAAACTTTTTCATTTGCTCTGTTGATTTCAATTTCTGTCTTATCTGCAACAAACAACTATAAAGAACAAAGTCGGATGTTTTAGCTCGGATATATTCATCTTTTATTTTTCTTAAATAATCTTCACAATTATCTGCTTTCTCATCATCAAACATTAGTTCAAGGAAAATATTTGCATCAATAAAAACTAATCTTGTTCCGCCCATAATTTTGTTGCCTCGTGCTGTAATTCAACTGACGTATATTTCCCTCTTAAATGCTTCAATGCCCCCCGTATCGCTTTTATTGGATCTTTTACTTTTGGCAAACCCCCACCTTCCTCTCTTATCCATCTGCTTATTGCCTCTTCACTTGCCTTCTTTATTGCCCCTCTTGAAAAACCGTATCTGCGCATAGCTAACTCTCTAAACTTCTGTTCCAAATCCTTTTCAAATTTCACTTTCAATACCATAAGGTACCTAAGTACTTAAGCCCTATATAAACTTTTCCGAAAGCATTTATAAAATTCAAGACTTCTAACATTTTTGATGAAAGGATTTATCATATACCCAACATATAGAATAATTAACGATCAAGCTTATGTTTATCTATTTGGACGTCTAGAAAATGGAAAGAGTTTCTTAACCATTAATTACTATAAACCCTATTTTTACATTAAAGAATTAGATCTAAATACTGCTTTAAAACTAGAAAAATTCGATTATGAAAAAACTAATTTAAAAGACTTTAATGGAAATAAAGTTATAAAAATCATCCTAAATATTCCATCCAAAGTTCCAGAATTAAGAGAATTATTTAAAGAAGTAGGTATAGAATGCTATGAAGCAGATATTAGATTTCCTCAAAGATTCTTAATAGATCACAATGTTAAAGGTTCTTTAGATATAGAAGGATCCTTCGAAGTTGAAGATACAATAGATAGGTTATACAAAGAACCAATTCTAAAACCAGCAGAATTTAAACCAGAATTAAAAGTTTTATCTTTAGATATTGAAACTTCCTCTGATGGAAAGAAATTATATTCAATAGCTTTACATTCTAAAAATTACAATAAAATTTTATTAATCACCAAAAATTTATATAAAGATATTTTAACATTTAAAGATGAACCATCATTACTAAATGCTTTTATCCAGGAAATTAAATTATTTGATCCTGATATAATTACAGGTTGGAATGTAATTGGTTTTGATCTAAAATATTTAAATGAAAAATTTAAAAAACATAAAATAGAGTTTTTAATCTCAAAAGACTTATCAAAACCAAAATTTAAATTCTCTAATAACTTTTTTAGATCAAGCAAAGTTGATGTAGTTGGAAGACAAGTTTTAGATGCTTTAGACTTAATGAAAACGTCTTTTATTAAAGTTGAAGATTATAAATTATCTACAGTCGCTTCAAAAGTCTTAGGAAAATCTAAATTAATAGAAGAGTTTAACAAACACTTAGAAATTGACAGATTATTTAAAGAAAACCCAGAAAAATTAGCAGAATATAACTTAAACGATGCAATTTTAGTTTACCAAATAATAGAAAAAACTGGAATTTTAGAATTAACAATTAAAAGATCTTTATTAACAGGAATAGAGTTAAATAAAGTCTCAGCCTCAATAGCTTCATTAGATTCTTTATATTTAAGAGAAGCAAATCAAAAAGGTTTAGTTTGTCCATCTTCAAAATTTACAGACAGAACAGAAAGGATTACAGGTGGCTATGTAATGGAATCTTTACCAGGGATATATAATTTTATTTTAAACCTGGACTTTAAATCACTGTATCCAACAATAATGATGACTTTTAATATTGATCCTGCAAGTTTCGTAGAAGAACCTAAAACAAAAAAGGATTTAGTAGAATCTCCAAACAAAGCCTATTTTAAAAATCAAGAAGGTATTTTACCAATTATTTTAAAAAGAATATTCAAAGAAAGAGAAATTGCAACAAAAAATAAAGATGAATTAACAAGATACGCTTTGAAAACCTTAATGAACTCAATGTTCGGTGTTTTAGCCTCACCAAATTGTCGCTTCTATAATTTAAAAATAGCTAATGCAATAACACATTTTGGGCAATTTATAATTAAACTAACCGCAAAAAAGATTGAAGAAAAAGATTTGAAGGTTATATGTAGCGACACGGACTCAATATTTACAATTTCCAGCAAGAAATCATTGGAAGAAGCAGAAAAACAAGGAGAAGAATTGAAAGATTACATTAATAATTTCTTTAGAGATTTCATTAAAAAAGAATACAATAGAGATTCTCATTTAGAATTTGAATATGAAAAATGTTTTATAAAATTCTTTTTGCCAAAATTAAGACATGGTGAAGGGGGTGCTAAAAAGAGATATGCAGGTTTAGTTAAAGAAAAGATTGAATTTACAGGCGTTGAAGCAATCAGAGGCGACTGGACACCTTTAGCTAAAAAATTTCAGGAAGAACTTTTATGGTTGGTATTTCATAATGAAAATCCGGATAAATTTATTTTAGAATTTGTTGATAATCTTAAAAAAGGAAAATTTGATGACTTATTAATTTATAAAAAATCCATAAGAAAAGAATTGGAAGAATATACTAAAATTACTCCTGCACACGTTAAGGCAGCAAGAAAATTAAAACAATTAGACTCCAATAAAATTGAATATGTTTTAACCGAAGAAGGACCAGAACCAATCCAAAACTTAAAACATAAAATTGATTATCAACATTATATTAATAAACAAATAAAACCAATTGCAGATTCTGTTTTAACTTTTTTTAATAAGAATTTTGAAGAAATTTTAAAGGGTTCAAAACAAGTTTTCTTGTCAGATTTTTAATTTATTTTCATTTCCTTAAGAAAATTATCAACAAATTCCTCTATTAAATTTAGATTAATATTTTCATAACCTTTTGAAATTCTTAATAATAAT
>JACQNH010000038.1 GCA_016203175.1 Candidatus Woesearchaeota archaeon | reverse complement strand
CGCTAAGTGTGCTTTACAGTAGCGTAGCATCAACGCTACGCTTTTTTATTATTTTTTGAGTAAAAATAGATTTCGTTTGGCCCCTAGTCAAAGACTAGTGGAAATCTTTGGATTATAAACAATATTAAGCTTAATGACTTCTTTTTCATGCATAAATATTATTATGTAAAGTATTTAAATTTAATTTATTTAGCCTCAGATTTTTTAAGAGCTTCAGCTTTTGGCGCTTCTTTTTTTACTTCTGGTTTAGGAAGTTCTGCTTTTGGTTCTTCTTTGATTTGAATGCCTAATAATTCAGGAATAGATTTTTCACCGGCTTTAACAACCTGCAAATTAATCTGTTTAGTAAATTGAGATATAGTATTTCCACGAATAGATTTTCTTTTTGTTAAGAAGTAATGATTTTGTTTATGTTGAACTTTTCTTTTTTTTCCTTTAAAACCTGTTGAACCTCTGCTTAAAACAAGTCTTTTTCTTCCTATGCCTTCTATATCTGGCCTCATAGGGAATCCAGCTGTATCAGAACCTCCACTAATCCTTAATTGATAATTTGGTAAGCCAATCAACTGACCATCTATAACTTCGCCTACTTTTTTGCCTGTTAAAAAATAGTTCTCTATAGTTTTACCGTAAGTTCTTTTTGATTTAGGATCTCCAATTTCGAATCTTATTTCTGCCATTTTATTTTTTTAATTCTTTTCGAGGTTTCTTCTCTTAAATACCCCATAAAGGATTTTTTGTTCTTTTAATATTGATTATTTCCTTTAATACTTCAATCTGGCCATGATTTAAAAAGCTTTTCAATTTTTTAAGTTCTTTAAACTCCTCTTCATTAACCTCTGTATAAAGCACCTGGTCCTCAAATACATGCCTTCCTACGACTGCATCAGGCAATGAGATAGCTGCTTCTTCGCTTTCTTTTAGCTCATTAATGTTCTTTTTCTCCTTCTGAATGCCCCTTATCCTGCTTATCTTTTTGCCTTCTTCATTAATCAAGACGCTTTCGTTTCTTAGATTACCCAATAGAACTGTAATTCCTACTATAGCTGGGTTTGATTTTCTAAAAATACATCTTTTAAGGATTTTAATTTTAGCTGGGGATGTAATGGATTTTAAAACTTTAGTTTCTAACTCCTTTTTAGCTTCAATTAACCATTTTTCATAATCTTCAATTAATCTATAAATAACATCATTTGAAATTATTTTAACTTCTTGAGTTTCTAAAGGAGGAATATTAAAACATAATATCACTCTATTTAATTCGTCTTTTTGTGTTAAAGCTTCAGTTATATCTTTTTTTGTAATTTCTCCTATGGATGCTGATTTAATTTTAATTCCTTTTTCTTTTAATAAATTTGTTAATGCTTCTAAGGATCCTAATGTATCTGCTTTGACTATAATGCCATCTGTTTTTTTGTAAACAATTACTTCTTGAACTTCTTTTTTAATATCTTCTTTAAGCTCTTCCAAATTATCTTTAACAATCATCAAAGGCATTCCTGGTAGAATATTTTCAACATCTTTACAATTAACCTTAACACCGATTGAAGCGTGAACCTCACTGATTTGTGTTAATTTACCTTTTTCAAATTCGAATAAAGCTTTGATTCTTCCTACTTTTGGTTCATTAATGTCGCCTACAACAAATTGGTCGTTTACCTTCATTGTACCATCATATAAAACCACATCTAAACATTCGCCTAAACCTTTTTCCTTTCTTACTTCTAAAACAATGGCTTTTCCAGGGCCCCTTACTTCAATTTTTAGTTCTTCTTCTAGAAATTTTTGAGCTAAGCCGGTTATGACCATTAAAAGTTCAGGGAGACCTTCACCAGTTTTTGCTGAGACTGGAATAATTGCAACTTGTTTTCTGTAATCTTCTACTCTGTCAAATCTTTCTGAATTTAAATCGAATTCTGTTAATTTTCCTACAATGGTATATAATCTGTTATCCAAATCTAATTTTACTGATTCTGGCTGCTGATTAATTTCTTGTAAAAGTGGAGCAACTATTCGATTCCAACCAGGTATTAAATCTATTTTATTTAAGGCTATAACAAAGGGGGTTTTATACTGCTTTAATATTTGAATACACTCTTTTGTCTGCTCTTCAATACTCTTTGTTATATCAATGACTAAGATTGCAATGTCTGCTAAATTCCCCCCTCTTTTTCTTAAGTTATTGAAAGCTGCATGTCCTGGTGTGTCTAGAAATAATAAACCTGGGATCGTAAGTTTTATTTTTAATTGATCTAATAATTTACCGGTGATTTTTTTAATTGTTTTTAAAGAAACATTATAACTTTTAATTGATTGTGTTATTGCGCCTGGTTCAGCTTTAACTATTGAAATACCCTTAATCTTCTCTAATAAAGAAGATTTTCCATGGTCCACATGCCCTGCTAGCATTACTATTGGTTGACTTATCATAATAATAAGAACAAGAGATTAATTTAAAAGAGTTTTGATTAAAGCTCAAATTACAGATTTTACTTGTTGTTGGTCTGATAAAGCTCTTTCTTGCTTTAAAGAAGAAACATTCGTATTTTGGTTGAATGTTTTTGTATAATACTCAATCAATTCTTTAATTAAATCTACAAATTCTCTTTCGGGAGGGCTAAGTTGGTAATCCTTTGTTTTGGATATATGATCTATTCTTGATATTAGATTCTGGAGCATTAGATCAATTGCTTTTTCTGAGGAGTATCTTTCTAAAGTTAAATCAAATGGCAGGAAGTTATATGGTTCCTGTGAAAATTTAAATAATTCTGGATTTGTTGGGACATATTCAACTTTCCTTTCGATAGATTGTCTCCAAGCATCTGCATTTAAAATATCTTGTTTAGCATAAAGACCTATTGTGTTTATTAATTCATAAACTGAAAGTAAGTCAAAAATTTTCGATTCCTCAATTGGTTTTGAATTTATAGAAAAATTACCTAAAACTTCTTTTCCCAAATGAACTTTTTTTAATTCATTTGCAATACTATTTGCATTGTTTTGGGATTCTTCAAATAATTTTTTTGTTGTCAAATAATCAAAATTCAATAAGTGGCTTACTAAGATGGGTAATTTACTTCTAATAAAACTTCCTAGCATACCATAGCTGGAATCAAATATTTTTAAATCAGAATTACTTACTTTCTTTTCTAACATTGGTCCATTTTTGTCATAGTAAAAATGATGCAAATATTCATCACCTTGAACAAAGGATTCAAATAAAATATTTCTGTGCAGATTACTTACTAGACTAAAAGATCTTTTTAATTTATCATTATACTTATCTAAAAAATCTTTTACTTGAGGGGGAATTATTATATAATCCCCATTTTGTTTTTTAATGCTATCTAACGAAAGTATGCCATTTTTAATCAAGAACCATATCGAAGCTATTTTTAGATAATAAAATCCCTTTTCAACATAATAATCAGAAGGATGTTTATATAGCGAATCTTTAACTTTCTTTACTAAATCACTTTCCGGATTGGATAGAGTTGATGTACAATAAATAGAAACATAGTTTATCGTATCTAAAGCGGATCTAACAATGTTCAATTTAAATTGTTCTAAAGTTTTTATGTCTTTTGCGGCATTGTCTCTTATTAATAATCCTCGTTCACCGATAAATGGTGCTTTTGTAATATCGTTAATTCTTTTTATTAATTGATCAACTGCAATGACATCTAGGTCTAATGTTGGAGAATTGAATGCGCTCATCAAAAGTGTACTTGTTTTATATTGAGCAACATTATCTGCATATTCTGTTGATTCAAAATAATCGATAGCAATTGGGGAAGGAATCCCAAGTTCATTCCAAAATTTCATCAGATTGTATTGATACTCTTGACCTAAATTTAGTCTTTTTTTTCTTGAAGTTGGGATTGTTGGTTTATGAGGATGGTAAACTTTTGCAAATAGCGTTCCCAAAGTCTCTTTTTGATTATCCTCTAGACTAATACGGAACAAAAAGGACCTATTGAATAACATATCTCCTCTTTTTGAAGGAACTACCCTTGTAACCCTTAGGGGGTTTATACCTATACGCTCCAATATTTCTGCAACCCTTCCACTTCTATAATAATTTTCATCATATAGGAGTTTTGGCCTATATTGTTCAATAGATTCTTTATCGATTTGCATGTTCTTAATTGCTATAAACCCACCTTGCAATTCTATTAATCTCCTTCATTAATGATTTAAATTTTTCAATTAAACTGCTATCGTCTTTATGTTGTTTTAAATAGTTATCGCATCTTTCATCAAATTTATATTTTATATCCGATATTGTTAAAGCAAGAAGATGATCATTTTTGTAGAATGATTTAGTAACACTATCATATAAATCACTTAAATGCATTATAATAGCTTTAAATTCACTCTTCTTTAGAATATCTTTTGAAATTTTATTTAGAGATATATAATAGCATATGTCTCTTATTCCCTCAGCTATATGTTCAATTTTCATAGCAAAATACCACCAATGAAGCAAGTCTAATGGTGAAGTATCTAATGTTTTGTTTACATAATTATTTTTAGTAATCAACTTTAGTATTCTGTAGATAACAAAAGATATTTTATTTGCGTCATCTGATCTGTTTTTAAAAGGAACTATATCTATCTTATCATCTATATTCCTAAGATCTAAAAACATTGATTTTACGATAATATCAATTTTTCTTGTAAGTTCCTTGTAGGATAATTCAGAAACTTTTAAAAAATCTTTACATAAAATGTAATTCTCACCTTGTTCTAAAACTTCACAAGCCATTAAATTTTGGACTCTATTCCTTATTTCTGTAGAATAATCAGCTATGCTCCTCCCAATTACTTTAATGGTATCAAAATTGTTAATATAAGCGGCAACTATTTCTCTATTTACGAGTTTTATATCTTTTCCATTGACATCTATAATTATCTCCCTTTTTTCATTTTCATTTTTAATCTCTTTTGGTAATAAAATTAGCTCATTATTTCCATTTTCCTCTAGATAAATAGTATCACCTTTTTTTAAATTATTTTTCTCTGTCCAAGATTTAGGTAAACTTACTACATAACTAGAATTTCCAAACTTTATTAATTTTCTATAGTCCATTTTAATTTAATATCTTAACAACCCCCCAATAAATAAGATAACTTAGTCATTTATAAATTTTTTTATTTTTAAGTGAGAAATATATACTAAATATACTTTATATCGCTAAAATATATATAGTTTGTTCCCCCCCTAGTTTCTATAAGATTCAAAATCATTAAATAAACTGTAGGGGGTGGAATTATGAGATATAAAAAGGCAAGAAGTAGAAAAGATTGGCCTGAAGACATATACAATGAAGAATTCAGGGATGAGTTGTTAGACGACGATGAGATAAGCGCTGAGGAAGCAGGTTTTATGCGTGGATATATGGAAGAAGAGGATAGTTAAACATTAAAAACAAAAAGAGGGAGGTTGGAGTATAAAATGGATAGTGATTATGAAAGATGCATTGCTTGCAACAGTGTAATAGATGAAAGAGGGATATTTAATCCTTATCTGTGCAAGAATTGTGAAGAAGAACTGAAAAAGATAAATCCCAGTAGGCATTAGCTAAAAATATATTTTAGAGAACACAAATATATTAAAAAAAGCCCTGTTTAAAAAAATTAATGGAGAAAAAGTTTATAGTTGTTACAGGGGGTGTAATGTCAGGTGTGGGTAAAGGGGTTGCTACTGCTTCTATTGGGAAGATTCTTCAAGAATATGGCTATAAAACAACTGCCATAAAAATTGATCCTTATATTAATATTGATGCTGGAACTTTAAGACCTACTGAGCATGGTGAAGTATGGGTAACAGCTGATGGGGGGGAAATAGATCAAGATTTAGGGAATTATGAAAGATTTTTAGGCCAAGAAATTCCAAGAGCAAATAACATAACAACTGGACAGATATACAAAGCAATAATTGAAAAAGAAAGAAGAGGGGATTTTTTAGGGGAAACTGTTCAATTTATTCCTCATGTTCCTAATGAGATTAAAAACAGGATTTTAGAGTCTAGTAAAGATTACGATATCACCTTAATTGAGATTGGTGGGACTATTGGGGATTATGAAAATATACCATTTCTATTTGCTGTTAAAAGCTTAGAAAGAGAATTCGGTGAAGGAAATTTTGTTCATGTTTTAATTACATATTTACCAATACCCTCCCATATAAATGAAATGAAGACTAAACCAACACAAACTGCTATCCGTTTATTAACCGAATCCGGGATATTTCCTGATGTTATATTATGCAGAGCAAAAGAACCGTTAGATGATGTGAGAAGAAGAAAGATTGAAACATATGCAAATATAAGCAAGGATTATGTTATTTCTGCTCCTGATATCAAAAAGAGTATTTATTCTATTCCATTAAATTTTGAGAAAGAGGATTTAGGGATAAAAATTTTAAATAAATTAAACTTAAAACCATTAAAGGTACCTGACTGGAGTAAATGGAAATTTCTAGTTGATAATATAGAAAATCCTAAGAAAAGTATTAAGATTGCAATTGTTGGAAAATATTTGGATATTGGGAATTATACTCTAAAAGATTCTTATATGTCTATTAATGAGGCTTTAACTCATGCTGCTGCTCAGTTTTCTACTGAATTAGAGATTGAGTGGATTGATTCTAAAACTTTTGAGAAACATCCTGAAAGCATTGAAAATTTAAAGGAGTATAAAGGCATTATAGTTCCTGGTGGTTTTGGTGAATCTGGTGTAGAAGGTAAAATAAAGGCTATAAATTTTGCAAGGGTCAATAAAATTCCTTATTTGGGTTTATGTTATGGCTTGCAATTAGCTATTGTTGAATTTGCAAGAAATGTTTGTGGAATGAAAGATGCTCATACAACAGAAGTTTCTAAAAGTACAAATTTTCCTGTAATTGATATTATGCCTGATCAGAAGAAAATTAAAAGCAAGGGAGGAACAATGAGGTTGGGAGCTTATGCTTGTATCTTGAAAGAAGGAAGTAAAATTTATAATTTGTATAAAGAATTAGGTAGAATAGAGGAAGATAAATTAAAATTAAATAATCTTAATGAAAATACTTTAGGAAATTGTAAAGGTGATTTAATATTAGAAAAACACAGGCATAGATATGAAGTTAATCCTAAATTTATTAATGAACTTGAAAAAAATGGAATGGTTTTCTCTGGTTATCATGAAAGAAAAGATGGAACAAGATTAATGGAATTTATCGAAATTGGGGATAATTTTTTGGCAACACAATCGCATCCTGAATTTACTTCATCGTTATTAAAACCAAATCCACTTTTTTATGGTTTTGTTAAGGCTTGTATAGGCTAATCCACTTCCCATAGTTTATCAGAAGGTAATTTACTAAAGTCTACTAATTCAATACCACAATTATCAGCATTATCCTTAATTTCTTTATCCCTATACATTTCACCAAAAACTATTCTTTTTATTCCAACCCTTGCTATTCCTCTAAAACAGTTCCAACATGGACTAGCTGTGCTATATAGAATTCCTCCTTCCAAAGAAACACCGACCTTTGCCGCCTGTAAAAGGGCATTCTCTTCTGCATGAATTGTTCTTACACAATGATCATTAACCATTTTATGTCCAACTTGACTACAATGTGGTTGCCCAGAAATACTTCCGTTATAACCTGTTGTTAAAATTTGATGTTTTGGATCTACAATAACAGCTCCGACATATTTTCTATCACAAGTTCCTCTTGTAGAGATAACATTCGCAACATTCATAAAATAATTATCCCAGCTTGGTCTTCTTTTAATTCCTAAAATTTTATTAATGCTATTATGTAGCTCAGGTATACTAAACTCATTTTGAATATAATGATCTGCATAGGATATAGGGCCACCTTGATTTAAATTTTCTATTTGTGAATTATCTCTTGAAATAACCTGCTCCAAAGTTAATGGTCTTATAGGTCTTTTAGAAAGCCTTTCGTAACGAATATTTCTAGAAGCAATTACTGCAATCACCCTTAGATCATTTACATTCTCTCTCAAAAATTTTAATTCCTCCCAACTATACAACCCATCTATAACAGTATTCTTACCTTCTTCAAGATATTTTTGAATTTTCGGAAGGCTAAGCTTTGCATAAACTGCCATCCCATGTTCTGCTCGTAAGTTTTCTCTCATTTTCCTCTCATTTTCCTCATTAACCTCTAAACCTGCTTCATTTAGCGTATCTAATGTAACGCCTCCAAAATATACCTTACTATAATTATGAAAATTCTCTAAATAGGTAGTAACTTCTCCTTTTCCAGAACCAGGCATTCCAACTACAGCCAAAATTCTTTGAGTCATAAAACAAATGATCAAACTTAATTTATAAGAATATTCATAATTTAAAATAACGCATTCAAAATATATAATTAAGAATAAACAAAATATTTATAATTGGCAAAAGAATAAATAAACTAAAAGAGGTTAAAATGAAACAGATTTCTGAAAGAGAACAAGAACTGCCAGATAGTATGTTAGGTATGCTATCTGAGATTGCATCTGAGCATAAAGAGATTATTTCAATAAGTGTTGGAGAACCTGATTTTGATGCCCCTAAACCTATTATAGAAGCTGTTAAAAAAGCAGCTTTAAATTATAAAAAAAACCAGTTATCACATTACTCATCTCATTCTGGAAGAAGCGACTTAAAAGAGGCCATAATTAAAAAATTAAGAAAAGAAAATAAGATTAATGCTAGAAAAGAAAATATTTTAGTTACATGTGGATCGCAGGAGGCAATTTTTGCAGGTTTATTATCAACTTTAGACCCGTCAGAAGAAATAATACTATCAAATCCAGGATATTTAGGTTACATTCCAGCAATAGAATTAGTTAATGCAAATCCAGTTTATGTAAGATTAAAAGAAGAAAATAATTTTGAAATTGAACCTGATAAAATCAAAGAAGCAATAAATAAAAAAACTCAGGTTATTTTAATTAATACACCATCAAATCCAACCGGGAATGTAATATCTAAAAAAATTCTTGAAGAGATTGCTGATATTGCTAGAGAATATGATTTATATATTTTTTGTGATGAGGCTTATGAAAGATTAGTTTATGACAAAAAACATTTTTCAATGGGCTCTTTGAATGGTATGGAAGATTATGTAGTTTCATTTTACACTTTTTCAAAAAGTTATGCAATGTGCGGTTTTAGGTTAGGTTATGCAGTTGGACCAAAAGATTTAACAGATGCAATGGCAAAAACTGCACAATATATGACTCTTTCTCCACCAACAATATCTCAATTAGTTGGATTAGAAGCATTGAAAATGTCTAATATGTACATAGAAGCAATGAGGAAAGAGTACGATGAAAGAAGAAGGTTTATTGTTAAAAAATTAAATGAAATTGGTTTAAGAACTAAAATACCAAATGGTGCTTTTTATACATTTTCGAATATTAAAGATGTAACTAAAAAAAATAGCCATGATTTTGCTTTAGATTTATTAAAAAAAGCTAAGGTTGCAGTTGTGCCTGGTTCTGAATTTGGAAGGCATGGTGAAGGATATATTAGATGTTCTTATGCTGCTAAATTACCTTTAATAAAAGAGGCAATGAACAGGATTGAAAAATATCTAAAATAGTTACTTAGTATGAATCTCTACAACATCATTGTCTTCCAATTTATGATTTAGACCAACAGTTTGCCCATTGAATTTAGCACTTTTACCCCATATCTTTGCGTACTTAAACTTTTTTAAAAAATCTTTATGCACAAACTCAGCTAGATTTTTTATTGTTGAACCAACTTTTAATGCTATTGCTTTTTCTTCAGCTTTTTTACCAGATTGCTTTGTAAAAACTTTAATTAAACCAATGTTTATCCAAATTAAATCCCTTATGCTAGTCTCATCTTTAAAAACAGTCTGTCTAGTATTAACATCGTTTTTTGTTAATTCACTATCGATTAACCTTTTTTCTTCTGAGGTATTAAAAAAGATAACTAACAATTCTACTTGTTTCATTATTGATATGAAAGCAGAACCACTTTCTTTTTCAGCATAATTTTCAACTATAGATGGAAGTTCTACAATTTGAATTTTTATTCCAGAATAATCCATCATGCCAATTCCTGGTTTTTTAGTTGTAAATGGTGATTCAGAAACTTCAACATTGGAATTTGTTAAGTTGTTGAGAATATAACTTTTACCTGTATTTGTTGTTCCTACAAGACAAACAGTTGCTGAGCCTTCTTTTTTTAAACTGAAACCATGTTTTCCACCTTTTTTCTTTTGAGCTTTTTCTTTTGACAATAGCCCTTTGTATTTAACAATTTTTTTTCTTATATCAGCCCTTAGTGTCTCTGCTCCTTTATGTCCTGGAGCTGTAGAAAGCATCTTTTTTAGTGTGATTAGCTTTTCTTCATTAGTTTTAGCATTAACAAATTCATGCTGTGCCAATTGGTAAGCCACGGTTACATTAGTTGCCATAAAATCTTAAAGTTAAGTTAAATTTTAAAGGTTTTGGCTTACAAATCTTATTCTGTGTAGTTAAAATCCGAAATCTTTATATATTACTAAGTAATACTATGCATTACAATGGAAACGATATCAATTAGATTCGAAAAGAATTTTGTTCAAGAGCTGGAAGAAGTCATGGTGGAAAATAGGTATGCAACTAAAACAGAGTTCATTCGTGAAGCTGTGAGAGATAAGGTCCATGAGTTAGAGAAACGAAAGGCGTTGTTACGTTTAGAACAAGCCTATGGTAATGGTTTAAAGAAAGGTCGAAAAATTACTGATGAAGATGTTCATAGAGCAGGGAAAGAAGCGGTGAGGGATATTGCTAAAGAACTCGGTGTAGAGTTAGATTAAATCTTCCGGCTTCTTTGCTGAAGTTATATCTTTTAATTTTTCAAAGTCCCAGTCTCGAGAAATAAGTTGTGCTCCATTATCGCGAGCGAGAATCGCATGAAGAGCATCGCTTAGAGGAATATTTCTTTGTTTAGCGAGTCTTTTCGCTTCTTCAAGTTGATTTTTTGTTGAATGAATCTTTTTTACATGATTAGGTTTTGCAATACTAAAAATCTGGTTAATTTCATATTTTGAAAAACTAAGTTTCTTTAATTCAATAGCAACAACATCTGAACTTAGAACAAAGTCATCTTGGAGGATTATTTTTTCTAATAATTTTTTAGCGACTTCTCCATTATAACCTCTTTTATCGTAGAAGTCTATCCAGATTGAGGTATCAAAATAATAAAGATTTTCTGCCATTTTTCACTAAATTATCATGTCCTGAAAGATACTAGTAACATCCTTCTTCAGCTAAAGCAAGGCACCTATTGTCTTTGAAAATAAAGTTGGATACCCTTTAAATATTTAAACTTTGTTTTGCACTATTTAGTAGCCTCGTAGTTCTTACAATATTTTTGAAAAGATTACAACTAAATTGGATGAATTATGGAAAAGATGGAGGATTTACAAGAACTTTTACATTAAATTTGAGCAAAATTCATGCTGTGCCAATTGGTAAGCCACAGTTACATTAGTTGCCATATTTTAAAGATATAATTGAACTGATTTAAAGGTTTTGGCTTGTAAATTTTATTCCGTAAAATATAAAAAAGATCAAAGCCGAGAGTTTAATTAATCAATGTTGGAACAGAAAAATAAAATTAGTCATCTCAAATCAAGTTTTGTCAGAATTTGTTTCAGTGGCATTACATAAGCTGAAGCTATCTGTAGATGAAGTATATTTTGTTGTTAAAGATATAATATCTTTTACAGGATTTATT
>JACQNH010000041.1 GCA_016203175.1 Candidatus Woesearchaeota archaeon | reverse complement strand
GGTACATGAAAGCTTGGATCTTGAAACACCAGAAAGAGTATTCTGGCTTAAGTTACAGGAGCATATATTTGAAAAGGCTGTAAAACTATTTGGATGGTGATAAATATGAACTTAAAAATATATAATAAAAAGGTGGGAAATTATATGCAGACTCTACACCTCTAAAACTCCCTTTTAAATATTAGCCTTTCTAAACCAAATTTCTTGTTTCCTTTAGTAAATAACACCAAAAAAGCAGCGAAATATAATAATGCTAATTCTCCTTTATTTTCAATTGGAATAAAACCCATTGGAATATGTATATAAAAATAAGCAACAAGCATTTCTATAGCACTAATTAAAGCTATAAATCTAGTAAATAAACCCAAAAAAATTGCAATTCCACCAAAAAATTCTATAATCCCAGCTAAACCCATTAAACTCATTAAAGCTACAGGATCTTTTCCAAACCATCCAAATAATTTTTGAGCACCATGCTGAAAAAATAAAAAACCAATAAAAATTCTAAAAATAAGATAAAAATAATCTTCATATTTGCTTATAATTTTATAAAACATAATAAAATCTTTATTTTAGTGTATTTAAATATTTGTGAATTATTAACCCCCTGTTGAAGTATGTTTCGCATTTAATAAATTATTTTAAAAGAATTTAGCTCCAGAAAATTTATATATTCGTATTAAAGGTTTTTTTTATGGCAAACATAGGGATTATAGGTTACGGGATTGTAGGTCAAGCTATAGAACATGCTTTTAAAGACCAAAATAGTATCTTATTCTATGATAAATTTAAACCTTCAACACCATTAAAAGAAGTTGTTGAAAAATCAAAATTTGTCTTTATTTGTCTCCCAACTCCTTTTAAAAATGACAAAATAGATCTTTCAATTATAGATGAAAATTTAAAAGAAATTACCAAACTTACAGATAATACAGACAAAATTATTATTATTAAATCAACTGTAGTTCCAAATACAACAAAATCCTATTCAAAATTATATCCTAAAACAAAATTCTGCTTCTCCCCAGAGTTTCTAAGAGAGGCTAATTATTTATACGATGCAATTAACCCAGATAGAATTATTATTGGCGCAGATAATTTAGATGTAAGAAAAAGAGTAGTTGATTTATTCAAAAAAAGATTTCCTAATATTACAATATTTGAAACAGACCCAACAACAGCAGAAACAGTAAAATATATGGCAAATTGTTTTCTAGCTACTAAAGTTATCTTCGCAAATGAAATTTTTGATCTATGCCAAAAATTAAGAATAAATTATGATGAAGTTAAAAAAATGGTTATAGAAGATAAAAGAATGGGCAAAACCCACTTTGATGTTACTAAAGAATTCGGTTTTGGTGGGAAATGCTTACCAAAAGATATAATTGCTTTAATGGGTTTATATAAAGATTTAAATGTAGATTCATCTTTATTAGAAACAGTCTGGAAAAAAAATTTAAAAATTAGAAAAGTAAAAGACTGGGAAGAAATTCCATTTGTGAAATCAGATTAACTAACAACAGCCTTTTTATCAACACAAGCTACTTTTTTATTTCCAACTTTAACTTTTGGTATAACCTCAACCTTGTCTGCTCTATTCATCACAGAAGTACTTTTTTTAAAATTTCCCGTAATAGCACCAAAAGGTTTAGGTGTAATGTTGTCTATTGTTCTGCTGGTAAAAGGATTATCTGGATCATTTGTTTGGTATCTTATTTCTGCATCTATTGTTTTAGAACCTATATTTGTTACATAAACATCATTATTTTCTAAATAAACATTAATTGCAACAGCATCGCACTCTAATTTGGACCCGACTATTTCGCTTATATATTCACTTTGTGCCTTTGCTTTGCCTCTCATGTATACAGTAACTATAACTGCTAATACAATTGTAACTGTTATAAGTAAAACATAAGCTAAAATTGTTGCGTCCCCTTTTTTATCTCTTTTAATCATTCGCATTTGAATTTCCCTAGATTCGAATCATAAACACTGTTCTCGCATCTATTTCTTACAGTAAAGCAACATCTTATATTATCCTCATCATTTTGTAATTCACATGTGTCTTTATTTTTAAATATTTCGCAATCTACTCTACAACAAGGACTACTTGGATCGCTGCAATATTTTCTTTCTTCTTCACTATCAAAAAATGTACAGCATTTATTCTTTATTTTATTCAAATTTGCTCCAGGTTTACAAGCATTCTCATTATTGGCATTTAAATTGCAGAATCTTGCACATGTGGGTTTATTATCTTTTGAATTATCTATTACATCAGTCTGCTTTTGATTTGAAAATATTTGTGTTTGTGCTCTTTCATCCGACTTAGAAACTACTATTAATTCTGGTTTGTTTTCTGATGGTACTTTATACGAATACCAAATATCTCCTATAAGCAATAAGATTTTTTTATTTCGCTGAAATTCTTTTTCATATATACAATCTTGATTTAATGAAGATACTATTAGATCCCCCCCTACACCAACCGCCCTTATCTCTGCCCCTATATTTGCTGCACATCCTTCAATTAATTCAACATCGCTGTCCCTCTGAATACTAGGGGTAATAACACTTTCATGAAATTTGTCAGTTACAAAAATAAAGGTATTAAGCATATTAATAATTACTAATACTTGATTCCCTTCTTTATTTACATAACTTATTGTAGTAATTATTCCAAATTCAGGATTTATCTGCCTGGCGTAATTACTAAAATCTCTTGTAAAGGTTGCAAAACTATCCCTTAATTCAGCTTTGTCTGGATCAGGATTAGTTACATAGGAATTTATGAATCTCTCAGCCTCTCTTTCAAAATTCTCATTTAATCTTTGAAATTTTTTATTTAAACTGCTTTGTTCAACTATATTTAAAGTGGTAAAAATTAAAAATATTGCTATACCTACAATCACTGCCCCTAAAATATAGACTTGCCCTCTCTTTTTCATATTCATCTATTGTATTTAGGTGTTTATATTTATTTTCCTAATATTATCCAAAATATTGTGTTTTATCTGTCTTTTCCTCAGTTTTCCAGCCAGAGCTCATCTTATCTACGATCCTCATCATTTCTAAAGAAAACCTTGGCCAGTATTCCATGGTTGTTTTCAAGAATTCAGCCTCAACATTCTCCTTTGAGTTTATATCTAATAATAATGATTTCCTCTCCAAATACATCATATCAGATAATAATTTTTCTATCTTTACTCTATCTTCTTCTGTAAAAAATTTTATTTCATGCAAGTTTACTGCAGAACCTGTATTAGGCATTATTAAAGCTTGTAAAATATTACAGAACATTGCTAATTTATCTGTTATTCTTCTTCTTATAACCCTTAATAAAAACTCAATTGAAGGTTTTTTAATAGAAGAAATTTCAAATTCATTGTTTAAATCATTAAAATTAGGTAAGTTATACTTTTTTCTTAAAATTTCATATGCTTCTTTCAGTTTTTCTTTCTCTGTCATAAAGCTATCTTGTAAAAATTTGTTTATAAATTTATCTAGCCCCAGGCGAGATTTGAACTCGCGACCTCAGCCTTTTTAGGTTAATTTTACCAAGGCTGTGCACTACCAGACTATGCAACCGGGGCAATAAAATAATTTAATCTTTACCGCTTTAAAAGTTTTTAGTTTATTTAAAATTAATAGTGCGGGGGACAGGATTTGAATTCGCAATCCTGAGTTTCCTCTAGGATTCCTGCGTAGGCACTAAGCCACAGGATTTCCTCATCCAGAACTTAAGTTTAGCACTTACCTTTCTTTTTGTCAACGTTTTCTTTTGTAAAGAAAAGGTTGTCCTGCTCTTTTTCCGGACTCAGACACCCCCGCGTAGAAAAACTGTCTCATTAGAACTTTTTAAAGCTTTTCAATCAAGAAAAAATGTAACTTGTTTAACACCATTATCCTAGGTATTTATATTACAATAAAACTTTGTTCCTTTATAAACAGATAAATCTTTCGAAATTATCATTAAACCTTTGCCTAAATTTAACTCTTTAAAATACAAATTGCTTTTAATTAAATAATCAAAAAACTCTTTTAATCTATTCTTATGCGATATTGTATTATCCACAAAAATTAAACCATTTTTATTTAATAATTTTAGACTTAATTCCAAGTAATTTTTATATTCAGACTTTCTTCCATCAATTAAAATAATATCAAATTTATCATTTAATGTTTTTATAGTTTCTAAAGCAGTTCCCTTTATAATCTTCACATTATTACAATCAGCTTTATTTAAATTTTCCTCAGCAAGTTTAAAATTTTCTTCATCAACCTCCAAACTAATAACTTCCTTGCTAACTAAAGAAAAATTTAAAGCAGAATATCCATTAAAAGCCCCTATCTCAAGTATTCTTTCAGGTTTTATAGCCCTACAAATGTTTAAAATAAATTCCATAGATTCTTTAGATAGATTCATTTCTTGTCTATTTAATTCTAATTGTTTAATTGCATTATATTTGTTCATAGGTTATCCTTTTCTTATTTTACCACCTAAAGTTGCCCCTAAAAAAGCAGCAACAGCAACAAAGATAGCAAATCGGCATAAAATAGAAGGAAATTCTATACCTAAAAATGGAAATAGCAGAATTAAAACAAATGTTGGAATAGTCATAAGAAGTATACCTGAAATTTCTATTACATCAAGCTCTTTTCTAATCCTGTTTCTTTGCATTCTATAATCCTTATAAAGTAGGTAACATGCAAAAATTATAAATCCTGCATAATAAAAAATATAAAAATAAAAAGGAATGCTATTTAAAAATAAAGCATTATGAAAAATAGTTTTTACATTAACAAAAAACTTACTGCACCTTGCATCTACAAAAACAGGGAATATAATCACTAGAAAAGATACTAAAATAGGAATGAAATACAAAAGTAAAGTATTAAATTTCTTATTTAAAAATTTTAATACAGCATGCAATCCAATAGCCGGTAAAAAATTATAAGTCAAGAATCCAATTATTGCCCAAAATATAGCATTACCTCCTTTGCATAACATAAACTCTGTTAATTGGTAAAATCCAAGTAAATAAATAAGAATAATAAAAAAATTTCTAAATATTGTTTTCTTAAAAAATAATAAAAGTATAGTTGCTAGTATAAACTCAATAATTGCAGTCGATAATGAGATTAAAGGTGTAAAGCACATAAAATTAAACTAGTTTTTAGGTTTATTAATCTATTCATACAATATAAAATAATTCCAAATTTTTTAAACGCGTGCTGAAGTAGTTAACCAATCACTATATGTGTAGTCTAGCACATCCAAAAACTTTATATTGTTATCTTACAAACCAAATTTATGCAAAAAATTTTAACATCTTCGTTTTATAAATATGTAGAAATAAAAGAACCAGAAAAGTTTCAAACAAAGCATTTAGCCTATTGTAAAAGGTTAGGGGTTAAAGGTAAAATCCATCTTGCAGAAGAAGGAATAAATGGTACAATCTCAGGAAATGAAACACAAATAGATAAATACGAAAAGGATTTAATTAAAAATAAGTTATTCAAAAATATCCAATTCAAAAGAACTTTAGCTGATAAGCTCCCATTTAGAAAAACAATTGTAAGATTGAGAAAAGAAATTGTATCATCTGGTTTAGATGTTAATCTTAAAAATAAAGGAAAATACATTACCCCCAAAGAATTAAAAAAAGCATTGGATAAAAAAGAAGATTTAATTTTATTGGATGCAAGAAATGATTATGAATCTTTTGTTGGAAAATTTAAAAATGCAATTACTCCTAAAATAAAAACTTTCAAAGAATTTAAAAAAGTTCCAAAGTTAATATCAAGATTCAAAAATACAAAAATAGTTACTTATTGTACGGGTGGGATAAGATGTGAAAAAGCCTCTGCATATTTAAAAGAAAATGGTTTCAAAAATATTTTTCAACTAGAAGGCGGAATCTTAAGTTATATTAATCAATTTCCAGATACTTATTTTGAAGGTTTGTGTTTTGTTTTTGATGACAGGCTAACTATTCCAACAGGATCTAACGTAAAAGAGATAACCTATTGCATGCATTGTAAAACTCCCTCAGGTAGGTATATTAATTGTAAAAATATTTCTTGTGATGAAATGTTCATTTGTTGTGAAAAATGCGATTTAAATTTTAAACATAAATGTAGAGATTGCATATGATTTATTTATTGTAAAATTTTACGAGATTGAAATTTAATAAGAAGTTATTTTCTTCTTTGCTTAGTATTTATTGTTTTAATTCGCATCTGCACGGTTATCACTTTCTTTGTTTAATTCTGCATTAAGAATATCAAATAATCTATCGATTAGGTTTTTAATAAATTCTTGATTATTAGTAACATATTCTTTGTTGACATTAAAACCTTCATAAGAAATCCTGTTCCTGTAATCCCTTAATTGCTGTAAAAATTGTCTTTTTTGTTCTTCTAGTTTATGCTTTTTGTAAATATAATCTATCAATTCTTGATGCGCACCATCCCCTTTAATTTTTGTTCCGTCCATTAAACTTATCGCTTCTAATATCTTATGAATTATATCGTAATAATCTACAAGTGTATTGCTGGGATAATCTTTTTTTCAGTTTTGTTTAATCTTTCCAGCGTAATCTCAGCCATTTTCTTTATAGATCCAGCCTTATTTTTGTCAGGTTCTATTTTTATTCTCATTAATACCCATCCAAAAAGCCATTTAACACTATTCCTTGTATTATGTTATTTTTTAATTCTTTTGGATAATCCTTGAAACTTTCTTTAAAATGCAGTTCTATTTTCCTTTTCAGTTTTTTCTCAAAAGGAATACAGTTTATTTCAGTTTTCTTGGATTCTATAAATAAATCTATGTCACTTTCTTCCGTGTCTTCCCCCCTTGAATAGCTACCAAAAACTACAATGCATTTTGACATTAATCTTTCTTCCAAAAAATCTATTAAACCAGATTCTAATAAAGAATCGAGATTAGCTATCTTTTTCATTTGAGTGAACTTTTTGTATTCTTTATTTGCCATATAAACCGGGAATTTCCTCGTGCCTTTGGTTTCTATTTCTTTTTTTATGAAGCCTAAATTGATTAGACCTTTGATATTCTTTTTAACAGAAGTATGCGCCAGGTTTATCTTTCTGCTTATATCAATAAGGCTGTGTCTTCTTGTTGGCTCTTCAAAAAAAACATTCAAGGTATTCACTATACTACTCTTTTGTAACATATACTACATTTATGTAACAGGTTATATATAAATGTTACGTTTTTAAAATCGATGTAGAACGCAAATAAACAATGGTTTATTGCTTTATTTTAAATTTTAAGCATTTGTGTAAGGATTGTGTTTAGACTGTTTTTATGAAAATTAATTTTCTAATCCGCCAACCATTCTTAGTTCTGGAGTTAAAAATTCTTTTATCATTCTTTCATATTTTTCTTCAAGTGCTTCTTTTACTACACTCTCCCTTTTGAAACCAGATTCTATACTACTACTTGCTGCTCCTATTCTCTCTAGCAAAGTTGTTAGGTCTTTGACTCTCTCTTTCCCAATCGCTTGATATAATCTTTGTAAATCTTGTATCACTTTAGTGGTGTGCGTAACTGCAATAATTTCGTTTAGTCCACTAAAAATTAGTAGTGGGTTATCAATCCCGTCCCCCCATTATATCTTCTTCTTAATATCTCTGTAAGAATATAGCTTTCTCTCCATGATTCGTTAGTATTATTTCCCGTTGAAATTTGAAGATAACCGTAACAATTTAAAGTGCCACCTTCCGGATAGAAACAAAAATGTGGTTGTAATACTAGGGTAAGATCATCTTCTTTATACATTGGTACTTTTTCTGTAAATACTATGAATTCTTCTCCAAAAGAATTACTTTTTCCATATTTTACCACATTACTAAATCCAATACATAACAAAAAGGATGCAAGAACTGGATCAAGGATGTTCATTGTAGACTGTAAATCTTGAAAGCGTTTTCGTTCTTTTTCTGTTGCATGTTCTTTAAATAGTCCCTTCCCGACTTTTTCTTTTTTAGATAGATAAGTCTCAAGCGTTTTTTTTTCTTCTAGCGAAAGAGAAAAAATACTCATTAGACGATTATGGCCTAAACCTAAAATTCCACTTGGTTTATTTTCGAGACCTATGAATTCCATATATTTTAAAAGATTTTCGGCTATTTAATCTTTGTGTTCTAACTTCAATTAGATGCACTTAGTCCTCCTTCTTTTTAAAATCTTTGAAATATACATCTTTAGGAAACTTGTATTTTAACTCTTGGTGCGGCCTTTGATTATTCCAGTATCTAATGTACCTTTTATAATTTAATCC
>JACQNH010000040.1 GCA_016203175.1 Candidatus Woesearchaeota archaeon | reverse complement strand
GGTTGCTACCTCTCTTGGTTTTTTGTTGTTTCTTGTGACTTGTTTTATGAGCCACTTAATCCTACTTTTGTTTAATTTTACCATAGGACTAATGGAGAACTCACTTATAAAACTAGTGCGAAATAATTTCCGGACACCACATTTATTTTTAACTACATAACTCTTTTAAATCGTATTTTAAGCCTCTAAACAATGAAAATAGCTCATATTAGTATGTTTTATCACCCTACATTTGGGGGTGTAGAAAAGGTAATTGAAGAATTGGCTTTAAGGCAGATTAAAGAAGGTCATGAAGTGCATGTATTTTGTTGCGACTCAGATAAGTACAAAAGGATTAAGCCTTTAAATGAAAGAATAAATAGTGTTAATGTTCATAGGCATAGATATTGGTTAAGATTATCTTTATTCACTTTTATATGGCCAACTTTAATTTTTAATAAACATCTATGGTTTGGTAAATTTGATATTTTTCACTCTCACGTTTCAGGGCATTTATATAATCTAATTGCAGGAATAATTGCTAAAATTAGGGGAATTAAATATATCCATACAACACATTGTCCATGGACAGAATCTTTTAGACCATTAGCAGTTAGAATTCCGTTATTTTTTACAAATTTAATATTTAACAGAATTGCATTTAAATTAATGAATAAGATTATAGCAATTACTCCTTGGGAATTACCTATTTTAGAAAAATGGATTAAAAAAGAAAAAATTATTGTTTTACCGAATGGAATGGATAAGATATTCTTTTCAAAAGTTAAAGATAATAATTTTAGAAAAAAATTTAAAATTCCAGAAAAAGAAAAATTAGTTTTATTCTTTGGTAGATATAATATAACAAAAGGACCTGAAAAATTAATTTTAGCTACAAAAGAAATATTAAAAGAAAGAAAAGATATTACATTTTTATTTATTGGTCCAGATGAAGGAATGTTAAATCAAATGTTGGAATTAGCTAAAGGAGAAAATAAAATAATGATTCAAGGCCCTATTAGAGACAGAAATGAAGTAGTTAAAATGTATCAATCAGCAGATGTTTATACTTTACCAAGTTTTCGCGAAGGTTTGCCATTGACTATTTTCGAAAGCTTTGCGTCTGGCTTACCAGTAATTGCCTCTCCAGTAAATGGAGTTCCTTACGAAATGGAAAATAATGTAAACGGTTTATTTGTTAATTATGGTGATATAAGGGGATTAAAAAATGCAATTCTAAAAGTCCTAGACAATAAAAATTTAAGTTTAAAATTCTCAAAAAATAATATAATAAAAGCTAAAAATTATGACTGGGATATAATTTATAAAAAGTATATGGAAATTTATAATAACTGATCTACCCAACCTTTAATTCTAATAAAAACTTCTTCTTTAGGTCCAACTCCCCATATTCTTTTTACTTTTTCATCTTCTTGCCATAAAGATAAGTAATTATGATTTACTCTTTTTTGAAGTTCTTGATTTTCTTCAAATTTATCTAACAAATCTTTTTGAGAGGCTCTATTCCTCCTTTCAATTTCAGGTATATCTAAAATAAATGTTAAATCAGGCTCTGGAAATTCTTCTTGCCTTCTTATCAATTCCTCTGAAAATTCTACTTCTTTTTTTTCTGCAAATTTAATATCTCCACTAGATTCTAAAGTATCTATATAAAGCTGAGCAGGTTGATAAGCCACTGTACTTAATTTGTATCTAGAAGAAATCACTGGTTGTCCTTTTCCAATTTGTGGCAATATTAATTTTAATAAATGCTCTTTTCTATCCGCAATAAATAAATCTGCTAATAATTGGTTCTTTTTCATTAAATCTCCTTCTTGCGATAATATCTCTCTTATTCTAGGTCTTAATGTGCCATAAGGTTCCCTTGTTAAGATTGGATGGGTTTTATCATTCCTAGAGAATAAGTAACTTGCCAATAAGCTAATTTGCGTGTCTTTCCCACAATGATCTGAACCTTCAATTACAATAATTTTTCCTTTATTCTTTTTCGCTTTTTCTACTGTATTTAACCATTTATCAATAATGTTACAAATCTGTTCTTTACTTTTATAAGGTCTAAAAGTAAAGTTTGGTTCAGTATTTTGAGCTATCATTCCACTTATAAAAGTACAATCTTCTGCTAAGGCTAAAACTGGTTTTCCAAAATGCAAAGCTTGAGTTGCACATTCATAACCAACACCAAAACTTATTTCATTTACATTAGCAATCATTCCATCTGATTTTGCTAATTTCCAAATATCATAATCATAAAAATTAAACCCTTCTTTTTTCATTGCCTCAAAATCTTCAACATCATCTCGATTTATATGTTCAGGAAAAATTTTATTAATCCTAATATTTCTTTCTAATAGATTATATAATAATTTTCTTTCACTATTAGACCCTCTTTTTCCTATTTTTGTTCCAAAATAAATATCTAATGTCATAAATCAATGCTGTGTAGTCTGCCTTTTATTTCCCACTTTGGTTTATTTGCCTCTTATGGCAAAACTAAACAAAAATAAAATCAGGAAAATATTAAAGCATAAGGGATTTGGGCTCTCTTCAAGACTAATTGGGC